>NZ_CP072983.1:1200000-1500000 GCF_024397795.1 Lactobacillus intestinalis
CTTGGGTAAACATATCAACTTGGCTATTGATAGTTCTATGAATCATTGGAATCAAAATATTCTTTAAAGACTTATCAGCTTCAATGACCTGCATACGTTCACCGTAGATAATTTCACGCTGAATTCTCATAACGTCATCATATTGCAAAGTTTGTTTACGAGTATCGTAGTTATTACCTTCAACACGCTTTTGAGCTGATTCTACTTGACGAGTAATTAAACGACTTTCGATAACCTTATCATCATCATTATCTGATAAACGATCTAAGAAGTCTTTTACTCGATCTCCACCGAACCTCTTCATCAAATCATCTTCAAGAGATAAGTAAAAACGTGTATAACCTGGGTCACCCTGTCTACCAGAACGACCACGAAGCTGATTATCAATACGACGAGATTCGTGTCTTTCCGTACCGATAACTGCTAAACCACCAAGTTCTTTTACACCAGGCCCAAGTTTAATATCAGTACCACGACCAGCCATGTTAGTAGCGATAGTTACCGCACCACGTTGACCAGCATTCATAATAATTTGAGCTTCTTTGGCGTGGTTTTTAGCGTTCAAAACTGCATGAGGAATTCCAGCTTCATCAAGCATATGACTTAAACGCTCGGAACTTTCAATTGCTACAGTACCTACTAGGACAGGTTGACCAGTAGCGTGGCGTTTTTTAATTTCGTCCACTACGGCTTCAAATTTAGAATCTAAAGTTGGGTATAAGATATCTGGCATATCTTTTCTTGCAATAGGACGATTAGTTGGAATTGTGATAACTTGCATGTTGTAAATTTCACGGAATTCCTCTTCTTCAGTCTTTGCAGTACCAGTCATACCAGATAGTTTGTTATACATTCTAAAGAAGTTCTGGTAAGTAATAGTTGCTTGGGTCTTTGATTCTTCTTGAATCTTAACGCCTTCCTTTGCTTCGATAGCTTGGTGAAGACCATCTGAATAACGACGACCTTCCATTACACGACCAGTAAAAGAGTCGACGATCATTACTTCGCCATCTTGAACCACATAGTCAATATCCTTTAACATGATGTAGTTAGCGCGCAAAGCTTGATCAATGTGGTGAACTAACTTTTGGTTTTCAACATCATATAAGTTCTTAAGACCAAAGTGTTCACAAGCTTTTTCAATTCCAGTTCTAGTAAGAGAAATGGTCTTGGTTGGCCAGTCAATCTTGTAATCACCATAATCTTCGTCATCATCCGCATCGTCATCACTTTTATCTTCAGTCAAAGTCTTAACGAAACGATCTGCACGAATATAATCGCTATTAGCTTGTTCAGCTTCACCAGAAATAATCAATGGAGTTCGAGCTTCATCGATCAAGATAGAGTCGACTTCGTCGATAATTGCGTAGTTTAATGGGCGTTGAACCATCTGTTCTTTATATACAACCATATTGTCACGCAAATAATCAAATCCAAGTTCTGAGTTAGTTGAGTAAGTAACATCACAGTTATAAGCTTCACGCTTTTCATCAGGTGACATTGAATTCAAGTTAAAGCCTACTGTTAAGCCAAGCCATTTATAAAGTTGACCCATTTCACTTTCGTCACGGCTAGATAAATATTCGTTAACAGTAACAACGTGTACACCTTTTCCGCTTAAAGCATTCAAGTATACAGGCATTGTAGCCGTTAAAGTTTTACCTTCACCAGTCATCATTTCTGCAATATTACCAAAGTGTAAGGCAATACCACCCAAAATCTGAACGTGGAATGGATAAAGTCCTAACACACGCTTTGCGGCTTCGCGAGAAACAGCAAATGCTTCTGGTAACAAATCATCTAAAGTTTCGCCTTGTTCAAGACGCTTACGAAATTCCGGAGTTTTGGCCTTTAATTCGTCATCTGAAAGTTTGCTCATTTCATCAGCATAGCCTTCAACTTTAGATGCATATTTTTCAAATTTTTTCAGTTCTCTTTTATCATTGTCATATAGTTTTTTTAAAATATTTGCCATTAAATCGGTCCTTATTGTCGTAAAGTCTAGAAATACTAACTAATTTTACCATGATTGAAGGAAAATTAAAAATCAACTCAAAAAAGCTTCACATCTTATGTGAAGCCTTTTAATTCATTAGTTTGTCTTTTTTATTTATTCGTTAGTTTCAATCAAACCGTAACGACCATCGTTTCTACGGTAAACAATGCTTGTACCATTGGTTTCTGCGTCTTGGAATACAAAGAAGTCATGTTCCAACATATCCATTTGTAAAATAGCTTCTTCTGGATCCATTGGCTTCAAGTCAACTTGCTTATTACGAACAATATCAAATTCGCTTGGTTTCTTTTCTTCTTCTTCAGGAGCTTCAACAAAGAAATCTTCTAAGCCCCTTTCACGACTCTTTCTGTTTACACGAGTCTTGTATTTTCTAATTTGACGTTCAAGCTTTTCAGAAACAAAGTCAATGCTGCGATACATATCATCAGTAGTTTCTTCAGCTCTTAAAACCAAGTATGGTAAAGGAATAGTAACTTCTACTTTAGCCGAGTGATCACGGTAAACCTTTAAGTTTACATGAGCGATAACATCTTGGTTCAGATCAAAATATTTTTCCAATTTGTTCAAACGCTTTTCAACATAACTTCTTAAAGCATCAGTTACTTCGATATTTTCTCCGCGAACATTGTATTTTAACATATAAGATTCTCCTTTCACCGCTAAGCGGTTCTTGTTTACATATATATTATAGCAGAATATGTAAGCGGTTTACAAATAATCTACCGACAAATTGTAAAGCTTTTAATTACTGCATTAGGAAAGCCCTCTTGGAGTTTATCTCTAGCATGGTATAGAGTTGCGCCGGTAGTATAAATATCATCTAATAATATGATATTTAAATTATTTACATTTTCCCCTATTTTGATGTTTTTATCAATTAAAAAGCTCTGCGCACTCATTAGCCGCTCTTGGCGATTTTTTTCACCTTGAGCTTTACTTCCTGATTTTTTCTTTAAAATCGGGGTTAACGGTACTATTCCTTCAAAAATTGCACTTACCGTATCGAATTTTCTTTGCGCTTGATGCTCCGGAGAAGTAGGAATCGGCACATATAAATCTGCTGGCAGCTTTCTTACATAACTTTGACATAATTCCTTCAACACATGATGTAATTCAAAATCTCCATAACGTTTATATGCCACCATTAGGTCATGAAAATAATTGTTATACCGATAAAGAGCGATATTTTTCAAAAGATTTCCTTGGTATTTTTCTTGCCATAATTGACAGTCTGCGCAAATTTTTGCTTCCTCAGTATTTTTTGAACAAATTGGACAGGAAATTTTATTCAATTTTTCAAATTTACTCAAACAATGCGCACAAAGCTGGGACGGCGAAAGCTTAGTCAGAGAAAAAATTTGATGAAACATAATAGGCACAATAAACTCTTGATCACACAATAAACACTGATTCATTGATTCATCTCCCTGATTTGTTTAATAGCCTTACGAATATTTTTACTATATTTGTGATAACAATATAAAACCAAGCCATCAGGATCCTCTTTAGCTCGTCCCACTCTTCCGGCAATTTGTACCAAACTAGCAGTCGTATAAATTGGATCATCCGCAGCTACAATAATTACCCAAACATTTTTAAAAGTTACCCCACGTTCTAAAATCGTTGTTGTAACTAAAATTTGAAATTTCCTATCTCGAAAATCTTGAACTTTTTGAATTCTATCTGGATCACTGGCGTGGACCCCCGCAATCTTAATATTTTCAAGTTGCTTTTCACGCTGTAAAGCTTTCACATAAACAGGAATTTGTTCAATTCTAGGAACGAATAAGAGTAAAGGATGACCTTTTTTAATCGTATTAACGATCTCTTTCATAAGATTGGGATTAATTTGATTCTTTTTTAAATAAGCTCTTAGAAAGAGTTTTTCTTTGGGAACGGGTAAAAGACCGCCATGAAAACGACGATTTAGCTTTAATAGTTTCAGTCTTCCTTGTTTAATCTCCTGCAATAAATCTTCAGTAGGAGTAGCAGTTAAATATGCTCTTACTCCTTCTATTTTTACAGCTTGTTCAGCAGCAAAGTGAAGTTGCGGATCCCCTGCATACGGAAAAGAATCAACTTCATCGATAACTAATAAATCAAAGGCTTGATAAAACTTCATTAATTGATGTGTTGTACAAATAGTTAATTGGTCTAAGTCGGGCTCTTTAAACTCACGTCCATGATACTTGCCAATTTTCACATTAAAAAACGCCTCTTTAAATCTTGGATAAAGCTCATTAACTACATCAATTCGAGGTGTTGCGATACATGCTCGCTGCCCTTTCTTTAAGCACTCACTAATCAAATTAAAGAGCATTTCAGTCTTCCCAGCTCCAGTAACGGCATGTACTAAACTGTTTTCTTTATTTTGAAAGTTAAGCACCAATTGATCTGAAATTTGTTTTTGCAAAGTTGTTAATTCTCCATGCCAAGTTAAACCACCATTTTTCAATTTAGGAAAAGAGATATGTTCCTGATTGCGGACTAAATAATCTCCTTCCACTGCTCGTCCAATCCCAATACATTTTCGACAATAAAGTTTGCCATTTGGTAATTTGCTTTTTACAGCCGAGCCACAACGATTGCATTTTCCATTTTCAATAACTGTAATTTTGCTAGTTTCTTTAAATATGCTAGAATCCATTTGACTGCTCAGCCATTGACGGCCTGCCAGCAGTTTTATATTTTCCATATTTTTCACCCATTTATTAATACGCAAAAAGAGGCGATTTATTTGTCAACAAAAGATGATTTTTTAACAATTAAAGAAAATGGTAGTCATGAAATAGTGATCAAGAAAAGTAGATTTATTGCTAGTTTAGCAAGAACTAACACGGTAGAAGAAGCAAATAATTTTATCAAAAAAATAAGTAAAGAGCATCATGACGCAACTCATAATACTTTTGCTTATACAATAGGTCTTAACGACGATCAAGTAAAAGCAAGCGATAATGGAGAGCCTTCCGGAACCGCGGGCATCCCTGAGTTAAAAGCTTTACAACTAATGAATTTAAAAAACGTAACTGTTGTTGTTACTCGCTATTTTGGTGGAATTAAGCTCGGAGCAGGCGGATTAATTCGAGCATATTCCAACAGTGTTACAGAAGGTGTGGAACACATCGGTGTAGTAAAGCGCGTCTTACAGCAAGAATTAATTTTCCATGTTGCCTATAACAGATTTGATGAAGTAGATCATTATTTAAAAAATAATCAGATTTTCGTTGCTAACACTGATTATGGCGTCGATATTAAAATTAGCGTCTTTTTAAACGAAGATGATCAAGAAAGTTTCAAAAATGATCTAATTAATCTTTTATCAGGTAAAGTAGAATTTACTAAAGGTGAAAAGCGCTATAACGAAATACCTATTCAACACAATAACTATCACGAACAATAAAAATGAGCCATAAAGGCTCATTTTATTGTTTATTCTTTTTATTTTGCTTTTTCAATTGCTCTGGCTTTTCTTCTCCCAAATGCCAAACTTCAACTGTAGGATCTTTGGTACTTCTCTTATTAATAATTTTCTGAATAAGATGCATTAATGGTTTGTATTTTTCTCCCAACAAACCAATCGATTCTACAAACAATTCTAATGCAAATAAGAGCGCCACAATTAACGGCCAGACACCCCAAGTTGGAGAAAGCAAAAAAAGCAACGAGACAAATGAAAAGATTAAAGATAAGGCATAAATCGTCAAAACTGCTTGACGATGAGTTAAACCCATTTTCATCAATTGATGATGTAAGTGATGCTTATCTGCTTGAGAAACAGGCTGTTTATTTAGCCATCTTCTAATCATTGCATAAACAGTATCTGTAATTGGTACTCCTAAAATAATGATTGGGACAAGTAGGGAAATAAAGGTTACGTTTTTTAATCCTTTCAAGGATAAAACCGCAATCATAAACCCAATATATAGTGCTCCTGTATCTCCTAAAAAAATCTTAGCAGGATGAAAATTATAAGGTAAAAATCCTAACAAACATGCAGCTAACATAAAGCAAGCAATTGGCACATAAAGCTGATGCGTGTGTAAAAAGAAATATCCTACGATTCCCATCGTGATTAACGAAATCATAGAAACCCCATCAGCCAAGCCATCCAAGCCATCAATCAGATTTACAGCATTAGTTAAAGCCAAAATCCAAAAAATAGTAATTGGCAAACTCCACCAGCCTAAATGAACTTCATTATGAATGAAAGGCAAGTTGAGGACATTCATTCTGATTCCTGCTAAGAAATAAATGATTAAAGCCGCAACAAAAATTCCAATCATTTTTTGGCGTGGCTTTAATTCCAAAATATCATCAATCATTCCTGTTAAAACTACTACACTTGAAGCAAGCAAAACAGAAAATAATTCATGAGTGGGAAATTGCTCTCTTAAAAGCACAAAGGCTCCAATGTTATATGTAACAAAAATTCCCAATCCTCCCAGAGTAGGCATCGGTTTCTTGTTTACTCTTCTAGCATTGGGATTATCGACAGCCCCTAAAACAAAAGCTAAACGACGAATAAATGGTGTTATGGCAGCTTGAATAATAACTAAAAAGAATAATTCGACAATAATTTTAAACATATTCGGCTACTTTCCTTAATTACTTGTTTTCAATTATACAAGTAGTAAGATAATTCCTCAAATTTTGGTAAAAATAAAAGATGAATCTTCCAAGATTTATCTTTTTTATTTTGCAATTGCAACCACACGTTTTTCACGAATAACCGTAATTTTAATGTTACCTGGATAATCCAGCTCTTTTTCCACTTGATTACGAATATCTCGTGCTAATACAACAGTGCGATCATCTGAAATTTTATCAGGTTCTACCATTACGCGAACTTCACGACCAGCTTGAATAGCATAAGCTTGATTTACGCCTTGATAGCTCTTGGCTATCTTTTCTAATTCAGTCAATCGTCTAATATAATTTTCTAGACTTTCACTTCTTGCACCAGGGCGAGCCGAGGAAAGAGTATCTGCTGCAACAACAAGTTCAGCAATAAATGACAATTTCGGTACATCTCCATGGTGAGCGGCAATTGCATTAACTACTACGTCAGGTTCATGATACTTTCGAGTTAATTCAACACCAATTTCAACGTGTGAACCTTCAATATCATGATCGATGGCTTTACCAATATCGTGTAATAATCCCGCGCGAACCGCTAATTTTTCATCTAAACCAAGTTCAGCAGCCATAGCTCCTGCTAATTTACCAACTTCAATTGAATGAGCCAGTACGTTTTGACCATAAGAAGTACGATATTTAAGACGACCTAATATTTTAACGAGTTCTGGATTCATGCGATGGATTCCAAGCTCCATCAAAGCACTTTCACCCGCTTCATAAATATCATCATTAACTTCTTTTCTTGCCTTATCCACCATTTCTTCAATTCGAGCCGGATGAATACGACCATCTTTAATAAGACGTTGCATTGCACGTTTGGCAATTTCACGTCTAATAGGGTCAAAACCACTTAAGGTAACAACTTTAGGCGTATCATCGATAATTAAATCGATCCCTGTTAACGCCTCAAAAGAGCGAATATTTCGACCTTCACGGCCAATAATTCTCCCCTTCATCTCATCACTTGGCAAATCAACAACTGAAACTGTAGTTTCAGCTACTGTATCAGCTGCACTGCTTTGAATGGCATCGACAATTATCTGGTTAGCATAATGATCGGCCTTAGCTTTGATTTCTTCATTGCTATTTCGAATCATTTCCGCACGCTCTTTAACTAGTTCATCAGACAATTGATCTAAAACAAGCTTTTTAGCTCTTTCCTTATCTAATTCTGCCACTTCATATAGCTTTTGCCGTCTCTTTTCAATTAATTCGTCAGCAGCACTAATTTTTTTATCTAAATTAGCCTTTTGCTCCTTTAATTGGTTTTCACTTTGTGTGAGTTCACTTTCTCTTTCGTCCAATAAAGATTTTTTATGATCAAGAGTATCTTCTCGTTGTTGAAGTCGATTTTGTTGACGAGAAATATCATCTCGTTTTACATTCAATTCATCTTCAGTTCTTTGTCGATAATCTTGAATTTCTTCTTGGGCTTCCAGAATTTTTTCCTTTTTAGTATTTTCAGCACTTTGTTTTACAGCTTTAGCTGCTTGCTTTTGAGCATTAACCTCTGCTTGAGCAGCCGCAACTTGAGCTTTAGCATCCGCTAAAATATGGTCGGCATCGTTTTGAGCATTTTGAGCCTTTTTCTCCCATGAATTCTTACGAATACCATAGCCTGCACCAAAACCCACTACAATGGAAAAAATAGCAATTAGGGCGGGAATCAAAAATGTATTTGTCATGATTTCTATCGCCTTTTTTTAGATTATTTCACACAATTTAATGATAAAGAACATGCTAGCACATGTCAATTCGCAAGAAAAAACCTTGGAAATAAATTTCCAAGGTTTAAAGATTACTTCTTATCTTTTTTGTCAGCGTTATTTTGGGTTTCCTCACGCTTTTCTTTTACTTTTTCAGGATCTTCACGATCTGCAATTGAGTCTGCATCGATTCCAAAGCTTTGACGAACTTGTGTCTGAACATCTTTATAAATATCGGGATGTTCTTCCAAGAATTTCTTGGCATTTTCACGACCTTGGCCGATCTTTTCGTCTTTGTATGAATACCATGAGCCAGCTTTATCAATAATATCTTTTTCAGCTGCCATATCAAGCAATTCTCCACTTTGAGAAATTCCTTTACCATACATAATATCCACTTCGGCAACTTTAAATGGAGGCGCAACCTTGTTCTTAACAACCTTAAGTTTTACACGGTTACCAATCACATCCCCGGATTGCTTAATTTGTTCTGCACGTCTAACTTCAAGTCTAATAGTTGAATAGAACTTAAGTGCACGACCTCCAGGGGTAGTTTCTGGATTACCAAACATCACACCGACTTTTTCACGAATTTGGTTGATAAAGAGTGCGATAGTTTTAGTCTTTGAAATTGTTCCAGATAACTTACGAAGAGCTTGACTCATCAACCGAGCTTGCAAACCAACGTGTGCATCCCCCATATCGCCTTCGATTTCAGCACGTGGAACCAAGGCAGCTACAGAGTCAACAACCACAATATCAATGGCTCCACTAGAAATTAAAGTATCTGCAATTTGCAAACCTTCTTCTCCAGTATTAGGCTGTGACAAAATAAGTGAATCAATGTCCACCCCTAAAGCTTCGGCATATGCTGGGTCCATCGCATTTTCTGCATCAATATAAGCAGCTGTACCGCCTCGCTTTTGAACTTCTGCAACTGCATGTAACGCCACAGTAGTTTTACCGGAAGATTCAGGTCCGTAAATTTCTACAATTCGACCACGTGGATATCCACCCACACCAAGTGCCGCATCCAAAGCAATAGAACCTGTAGGTACAGTTGAGATTTGAGTATCTACCTTTTCACCCATTCGCATAACTGCACCTTTACCAAAGTTCTTCTCTATTTTCTTAAGAGCTGCATCCAAGGCAGCCTTTTTTTCGTCTTTGGCCAAATCCAATCCCTCCTAAAAAAATCTATCTTAATAATTATACTTTGACCCTCCATACTTTTGCAAGGAAAAAGCAAACAAACGTTTAACTTTTTTACCTCTATATTTAAGTACGCAATAAATCAAGCTTTTTCTTTTAGGAAGTTAAAAATTATAATTTTTCAGTTAATTTAACATCAGGATACTTATCATGGAAGAATCTTTCTGCAAACGCATTTTCAAACAAGAATAATGGGTTATCATAGCGGTCTTTCACTAATAAGTTACGCGAATTTGACATAGCAGGATCTAGTTGTTCTGGATCAATCCAACGAGCTACACGTTGACCAATACTAGTCATTTCAACTTCAGAATTATACTCATTTTGCATTCTAAACTTGAAAACTTCGAACTGCAATTGTCCAACTGCACCCAAAATATACTCATCTGTTTGGTAATTACGGTAAAGCTGAATTGCCCCTTCTTGAACTAGTTGGTTCATCCCTTTGTGGAATGACTTCTGCTTCATTACATTCTTAGCAGTAACGCGCATAAATAGTTCTGGAGTAAATTCTGGAAGCGCAGGATAAACAATTTTACGTTTGCCAGCATAGATACTATCACCAATTTGGAAATTACCAGTATCATACAAACCAACAATATCCCCAGCTACGGCATCATTTACTTGAACTCTTTCACTAGACATAAATTCAGTTGCATTATTCAAACGAATTGGCTTACCTGTTCTAGCTAAAGTTATATCCAGTCCTTTTTTGAATTCACCACTTCCAATTCTGACAAAAGCAATTCTATCACGGTGATGAGGATTCATATTAGCCTGAATCTTAAAGACAAAACCAGAAAACTCTGGATCTTCTGGACTTAATTCTTCATCTCCATTAACTGTATGGCTTTCAGGAGATGGAGCTAGGTCAACAAATGAATTTAAGAAAGTTTCAACTCCAAAATTAGTTAAAGCTGAACCAAAGAAGACTGGAGTTTGATCACCTAGAGCAATCTTTTCTGGATCAAACTTATTCCCAGCTTCTTTAACCAAATCAACTTCATCCAAGGTTTCTTTAAATTGAGGATCTTGACTTAAAGGTTCACTATCAGGTAATTTACCATCTTTATCCAACGGAATAAAACGATCATCACCATCTTTGTGATAAAGTTCCACGCGATTATTGGCAATATCATACAAACCCTTTAAAGTTTGACCTGAACCAATTGGCCAGTTCATAGCTACTCCTTCAATACCAAGCAAATCCTCAAGTTCCGCAATTAAATCAAGCGGTGGACGGCCATCACGGTCTAACTTGTTCATAAAAGTAAAAATTGGAATACCACGTTGTTTAACAACTTTAAATAACTTTTTAGTTTGTGGTTCAATACCTTTAGCAGAATCGATTACCATGACAGCAGAGTCAACAGCCATTAAAGTCCGGTAAGTATCCTCAGAGAAATCCTGGTGTCCTGGTGTATCCAAAATATTAATTCTCTTGCCTTGGTATTCAAATTGCATAACAGAACTTGTTACAGAAATACCACGCTTTTTTTCGATTTCCATCCAGTCACTAGTTGCGTAGTTACCGGTTTTACGTGCCTTTACAGTCCCGGCTTGTCTAATTACCCCACCAAATAAAAGCATTTGTTCGGTAATAGTAGTTTTACCAGCATCGGGGTGAGAGATAATTGCAAAGGTTCTTCTCTTTTTTACTTTATCTAAAAGCTCTTTATTCATTAATTTTCTAATTCTTCTTCCTTATCTAAATTTTCTGGAATAGTTAATAACACAGTCAATAACCTTGAACCCTTCATTCTTCGAGTTGTCAAAGTCATTCCATTTTCTAATTCAACATCTAATTTCTCGCCTTTTGCTGGAATTACCTTTAAAGTATTGATCATATATCCAGCAATTGTATCTACATCTTCCATATGTAGATCGGTTCCAAATTCTTCATTGAAATCATCTAGAGGCATCTTGCCATAGATAATATATTTGTTTGGATCAATTTGTTTAAATAAAACTTCCGCATGATCGACTTCATCATCGATATCACCGACAATCTCCTCAATTAAATCCTCAATTGTTGCAATTCCGACCACGCCACCATATTCATCAGTTAAAACAGCAAGTTGCCGCTGAGTTTGTTGCATCTCCACTAGCAATTCTCCTAATTCCATAGTTTCAGGCGCATACAATGGCGGCGTCATTACATCGTCATAATCAATATTATCAAAGCCAATTTTTCTTGCTTTTCTTAATACAGTTCGAATATGAATGATTCCAATAATTTGATCTTTATCTTTTTTATAAACAGGAATCCGAGAATATGGCTCACGCAAAATCTCATCCAGATTATCTTGAAATTTTACGCTTGCATCTATCATAAAGGCATCAGTTCGAGGGACCATTACTTCCCGAACCATCTTCCCTTGAAAATCCAAAATACCTTCTAGCATTGAATATTCTTTTTCAGAAATTTCGTTATGTGCATGCAGTTTTTCTATTTCTTGCTCTAAATGCTCTCTTGAATCAACTGTAGTTTCATTAGAAAATCTGCTTCTTAATTTACCAAATAGATTATCGGCAGCTGGTTCGCCACTCATAATTGTTTGCTCTCTTTCATTAAAAAATCATTCTGAATTAAACTTAATTATAGCATGGAGCACAAGTTATTATGCTAAAATAACACGTAAGAAATAGGGGGGATTATCATTATGAAAAAAAGTCACATCCTACTTGTATTTACATTTTTACTTTTAGTGCCATATATCTGCAGTTTAGCCATTATTGGGATTGGCTACAATGCCTTGGTTTTACATGCGGCAGATCCAGTTAGAACAATTATTGGAGCAACAATTGGGGCTTTTATTATGTTCGCAATCAAGGCGACTATTCAACGGCCAGTGGATTTACTAGCCATGGAAACTAGCGATGGCTTCATTAAGCAATCACTGCGATTTTTCAGCATTCGCCGTCGCTATTTTTTGCTTGTTGCCAACATCATCTTCGATTTCTGCCTATGCATTTTTGCCACAATTTTAGTACGTGATTTTTTAACACTAGATCAAATCGCTGGAACATCCGCAGGGATTGTTTTATTAATTATGTTCATTTCAACCTGTTTAGGAGCTTATGTTGAATATGACAATCTCTCTATTGATCCACAGCAACATTAATTATTCACTGGCCTTCAAATATAGAGTTTGGGTCAGTTTTTTATTACCTAAATCTAGATCTTGAACCACATAAGGAGTATCGCTATCTCCAATATTTTCGTAAACTTTAACTCCATTTTCAATTAACTTCTTCAAAAATGCCTGAATAGTTGCATTAAGAGGCATACTAAATGCACTTAAGCTTTGATTATCACTTTCTTCTTGAGCAACTTCTGCTTTTGGCAATTCAAATTTCATTAAGCCACCTGGAATATTTTCCACATTTGGTGCCAAAACTCCATACCAATACATAAAGTTTTCTGGTCCAAAAACAACCATGTTAGCACGATTATTTTCTAAATTATTGTCCTTTAAGAATTTTTGGAAAACTGGATCACTTTCCATTTGCATATTCGCTTGAGTAAAAGTCTTTTGTTCATCAATCAAACTGTCTGGAAATGGACGACCTACAAATGTAACTTTATCTAATACTTTTTTATTCATCGAAAAACTCCTTTAATAATCTTCTAGTTCATCAAGTGGAATAACTTCCCCATTTAAAAAGGCTTCTATTTCTCCTGATGAAAAGCCATGGGTATACAAATACCTCTTAATTTTAAACTTTCTCTCTCTTTCATCAAAGCGCCTAAATCGTTTATATGCTTTGATGCCTTGTTTTTTTAAAGCTTCCAATTCATCATCAGAGCTTGAACTCAAATCAAGTACAGAGATCACACTAGATATCATATCCGAATTAAAGCCTCGCGTCATCAGCTTCGTTCTTATTTTTCGCTCTAGTTCAGTTTTAGAAACGCTCCCTACTTTATTAGTTAAAGATTTAACAGCCTTCACCCCAGGATCAATCCACGAATCTTCATCAATTTTCTCCAATTCATTTTCAATGATGTCATTTCCAATCCCTTTTTTAGCAAGCTTATTTTGAATTGAACGTGGCCCTTCGCTTCCGATATTCAAATTTTGTTTGATAAATAATTGGGCATACTGCTCATCATTTAAGTATCCTAGAGAAACCAATTCATCTACTGCATTTTGAGTGGCTTCAAGTGAGATTCCCTTTTTCTTTAAATATTGTAAAACCTCATAAACCGTTCGCATTTCATAGCTTAAATACTTAGCAGCTAAATCGCTGGCTTTAGCGTTGGTATCAAATTCTTGAATTTTATTAATTTCTTCGTCAGTTAGTTCTTTTCCTTTTAAAAGCACAAATTCAGCCACTGTACGCTCACTAACTGAAAAAGCATAATGATTATCTAAAAACAAATTGTAGCGTCCTGGCCGCTTTTGGGCGCCTAATTTCGTAATAATTACCATCCTCTTCACCTCACTTACTATCTTTTCTCAATGCTAACAAATTTTCCTTTTGCTTGCTAAGAACTTTTCCTGCGTTGTACAATTAACTAACGTATTTTTAGATTATTGTAGAAAGAATTATCCATGAAGAATTTTAAACATCAAACTCATCAAAAAGAAAAAAATGTGATTGTAACCATTAAGCGCCTAGGCATTAATGGTGAAGGAATTGGCTACTACAAAAAGAAGATCATTTTTATTCCAGGGGCTCTTCCTGGGGAAGTTGTAGTCGTTAAAATTGTTAAAGACTATCCTCATTACCTTCAAGGAGAATTGGTACGGATTAAAGAAAAAAGTCCTGACCGTGTGAAGTTTCCTAAGGATGTTAATCCCGAAATTGGCGGATTAGAACTGGCTCACTTGGCTTATGACAAGCAACTTGAATTTAAAAAGGATAACGTTGTTGAAGCCTTAAAGAAATACCATCCCCGTGGCTATGCCAAATATAAAATCAAAAATACCATTCCTGCACCTGATCAATGGCATTATCGCAACAAAGCGCAATACCAAATTGAAAGAGAGCGTGGCAAGACTAAATTAGGGTTATTTGCACCTAACTCCCATCGTTTAATTGACTTGCCTACAATGCCTACTCAAAACAAGGATACACAAAAGACTGAACGAGCAATTAAAGATTTAATTGATAAATTTCATGTCTTTATTGCTGATCCTCGCAAGCATTTAGACGGAATTAAGACTATTGCGGTTCGTCAATCCGAAGCTACAGGAGAAATTCAAGTTACTTTAATTACTGTTGGTCATAAAATCAAAAACCTCATTCCTCTAGCCAAGGAAATCATGAAATTACCAAATGTAGTAAGCGTTTATCAAAATGAAACCGATTGGAATAACCCACAAGTCTGGGGTAATAAAACTGAGAAACTTCTTGGTAAAAATCAAATTACTGAAGAAATTTTAGATAAGAAATTCGCTCTTTCTCCACGTGCTTTCTTCCAATTAAATCCAGTTCAAACCACCACTCTTTATTCAGAAGCCTTAAAGCTTCTAGATCTAACTCCGGATCAAACTTTAATTGACGCTTATAGTGGTGTAGGTACTTTAGGAATTTTGGCTGCAGATCGAGTAAAGCAAGTAGTAGGAATTGAAACTATTCCTGAAGCGGTAAGGGATGCTAAACACAATGTGGAACTCAACCATATTAAAAATGCCGACTACTTCCAAGGCAGTGTTGAAAAAGTTCTTCCTCAGCTTCAAAAAGGTGGCTTAACAGTAGATGCTTTAATCGTAGACCCACCAAGAACTGGTTTAGCTAAAAGTTTGATCAAAACTTTGTTGCAAGTAAAGCCAAAGACTTTTGTTTACATTTCATGTAATCCATCTACTCTAGCGCAAGATTTGGTTCTTCTATCAGAAGCCTACGACGTTCGCGTGATTGAAAACGTTGATATGCTTCCTCAAACCCCACGTTGCGAATGTATCGTCAAACTTACTTTAAGAAACTAAAAAGCAGCTGCCAAATGGCAGCCGCTTTTTTGATCTAGCGGACGAGGTAGGTTATCAATTAATAGTTACGATTATCTAATGTTCATATTATTATGACTAAACAATGGCTTTCGCAACCAACATTAACATTCGCTTGTTCGGGTTTTTACGCTTAAAACGTAACATTTTAGAATTTATGCTTCAGCCATTTTTAAGTTGAAAACTAATAGGCTGACACCTCTATTTCTAGAGAATCTTTAAAAATCATACAATTCTTTTTCTGGAGATAAAAACTTACTTATATTGTTAATTCTATTTCTACCTCTCCCACGTCTTTATCATACCATATATGTAACCGCTTGCAAACATTTAAACTAGTTTTTAACATATTTATTTAAAAATCTCGCCACATGTTGTTCATATTGTTTAGGAGCAGTCTGATATGATTTAGCATGCTGAGCCTTTGGAACTATCCATAATTCTTTCGGTGACTTGGTAGCTTTATAATTTTGGTAAACCATCTTGGTTGGGACAAAAGTATCCTTTGCACCATGAATGAAAAGGATTGGTCGCGTATTTTTCTTTAATTGGTTAACAGAGGGGCCATCTTGGAAAAAGTACCCCACTTTAGTTTTATTAATACCACTAACAATTTCTACCATTGGAAAACGGGGAAAGGTTGGCATATGATACAAATCTTGCGCTTCATGTTCAATCTCATCTTTGACGCTAGTATAGCCACAATCTTCCACCACTGCTTTAACTTGTTTAGGGAGCTTTTCTCCACTTGTCATCATCGCTGTTGCTCCACCCATACTTACGCCAAAAAGGACTACTTTATTATTTGAACCATTTTTAGCTAAAACCTTATTAATCCATTTTTTGACGTCGCTTTTTTCAATCCAGCCATAGCCAATATATTTTCCCTCACTCTCGCCATGAGCTCGTGCATCGGGGAGTAGAACATTATAGCCTAGTTTATGAAATAAATAAGCATAAGCAGCCATAGTATCTTTATTATTCATATAACCATGTAAAATAACTGCAGTCTTGTTAGAGTTAGCCTTAGGAATATAATTAGCATCAAGTTTATAATTATCACTAGCCGAAGTCATATACCACTTCTGCTTTTTTTCCTTAAAATACCAACTCTTCTGCTTATATAGAGGATCACTCTTTTTCACAACGTTAGAATTTGCACTGATAAAGCCCTTTTTTTCGGGGACGCAGGCTACCTTGAAAAAATAAAAGCCAGCAGCCACCATACTCAAACATATACTTATTACAAGAGCTACTATTGACAGCCAGATGTTTTTCTTTTTAAACCTCACTTTTTCAACTCCATCCATAATAGATGCTTTTAGTATACCATTTAAAGAAAAGTATAGGTAATTAAAAATGAAATTAACTAATTTACTTCAATTAATAAATAATTTAAACCAGAACATTAACTTTTTCATTCGAATCAATGATACTCGCCTTCCACTTAGTAAAATCACTATTACTAACACTGAATGCTTAATTTATCCTGGTAAAAAAGCTTTAACAAAAGCTCAAATTCTTTCTCTAATCAAGAATCTTCATCACAAAGGAATCTCTCTAAAAATTGTTGATAAAGAAAAAAGAATTCCGATTTACGGAATTCAAATTAATTTAGAAAAATCGATTGTAACTTTAGTGTGAGTCATCGTTTTCTTCAGCTTCATGCTTACGCATCGCTAAATCATTCTTATGTAAGGTAATGAAAGCAATAATAGTTAGGGTTAAGCCACCAACACAAATTAAAAGCAATCCTATTGGAACTAAAAAATCCAGTTGCGTCTTATTTACAACTGCGCGAATCACCCATAAGCATACGCCGACTATCATTAAAGCAATTCCAATTGAAACCGAAGTGGTACTAGGACGATATTTTTCCATTTTTATTCTTCTTTCAAGTAATTAATTAGATCCGAAAGACGCTTGCGCGCTTCTTCCCTTCCAACTTGATAGACACGTGTAAGCTCTTTCTCATCACTTTCCATAGTACCAATTTTCAAAGGATATGGGGGCCGAATAGTGAAACATTTTCCAATTTTTTCTTCCTGTTCCATCTGATCCATTACTTGATTATAATCTTGAGAACGTGTTTTAATTTTTTCAAGAACAGCGGGATATTTGCGTAAAACCGCCTTTTTAATTGGCCAAAGTTTGTCGTGTTTCTTACGATAATTTTGGGGCTGAGTAGTAATAATGACTTTTTTATCATAGTTTAGCCTATTAAAAAAGGTCAGCGGAATTGAATCAGAAACACCACCATCAAAGTAATAGTTTCCTTTAATGGCAACGGGATGAGCAAAAAATGGAATTGAAGCCGAAGCCCTAATCCATTCCAAGTCGAGATACCCTGCATTAGTTAATTTATGATAAACAGGTTTCCCAGTTTCAGCATTTGTAGCCACACACCAAAATTCCATTGGATCTTTTTGAAAAGTTTCTTTGTCAAACTTATCCAGTTTGTCAGGAATGATATGATAACAAAAATTAGCCCCATATAAATTACCAGACTTACGCCATGACTTCCAACTGGCAAAGCGGGGGTTTCCTGCAAATTTTAAATTATAACGTAAAACTCGCCCGATTTGATGAGATTTATAATTAACCCCAAAAGCTGCCCCCGCAGAAACCCCAACTGCGCCATCAAACTTAATGCTGTTTTCCATTAAAACATCAATTACACCTGCGGTAAAGAGTCCGCGCATAGCGCCGCCTTCTAATACTAACCCAGCTTTCATAATTTCACCTCTTCTTTTTATTATTTTAGCGCAAAAAAATGCCTGATTCCTTTGAATCAGACATTTTTCTTTTAACTTATATTACTTTAAGCCTTCCCATTTCCACTCAGTAACTTCAGGCATATCTTTACCATTATCACGAATGTAATAGTGGTGCTTTTCAAGCAAAGTATTCATTTCATCAATAAAGTCAGCATTCTTGCCAGCCAATTTTGGAATGCTTTCAACAGCATCTTTTGCCAAATCAAAGCGATCAAGGTGGTTCAAGACACGCATGTCAAATGGAGTGGTAATATCACCATTTTCTTCGTAACAATGAATATGAACATTGTAACGATGTCTTGCAAACCAAATTGATTCCATCATGCTCTTATAGCCGTGCCATGCAAAGATGACTGGCACATCCTTTGGGAATAAGCGATTAAAGTCATGATCAGAAATTGCATTCTTATTGTCCTTTGGACTCATGAGTTTCATTACATCAACAACGTTGATGTAGCGAATCTTAAGATCTGGAAACTTCTTATGCAAAATGTCAATTGCGGCTAAAGTTTCAAGAGTTGGTTCAGTTTCAGTTGAAGCAAAGACAACATCTGGCTTAGCACCCTTATCAGTAGAAGCCCAATCAACATAACTCAAACCTTGATCTACCAACTTTTCAGCTTCTTCAATAGAGAACCATTGTGGACGAGGTTGCTTTGAAGTTACCAAAACATTGATACATTCGCGATCTTGGAAAGCCTTATTAGAAACAGCTAACAAAGTGTTAGTATCTGATGGCAAATATTCATGAACTAAATCTGGACGATTCTTTTCATACATATGAGTCAAAATACCAGGATCTTGGTGAGTGTAACCATTGTGATCTTGTTGGAAAACAGTTGAAGTCGCTACAAAGTTAAGGGATGGATAAGTGTGTCTCCAGTATTGTTCCTTAGCTTTTCTAAGCCACTTCATGTGCTGGGTAAGCATCGAATCCACAACTCTACCAAAGGCTTCATAAGTAGCAAAGAAGCCATGACGACCAGTTAAAACATATCCTTCTAAGAAACCTTCATCTTGGTGTTCAGATAATTGTGAGTCAATAATTCGACCACTTGGAGCCAAGTTTTCGTCATTTGGTTCATGAATATCTTCTTCCCATTGACGTTTTTGATTATCAAGGAGTTGGAATAAACGATTAGACTTTGATTCATCGGGACCAAATCCACGGAAAGTAGTTGGGTTGAGCTTAGCAATTTCATCCAAGTATTTTGCCCATTCAACCATGTCTTGAGCTTCCACTTCACCTGGCTTGTCAAACTTCAAAGCATACTTGCGATAATCTGGTAAGTTAAGTCGACTTGGATTCTTTCCGCCATTAGTGATTGGATTCATTGCCATACGGTGGTCACCCTTAGCAGTATTTTCAGTCACAATAGCCTTTGGAGAACCGTCTTCATTAAACAATTCATCAGGTTTGTAGCTTTCAAGCCAGTCGGTCAACATATCAATATGTTCCATATTATCTTGTGAAACTGGAATTGGAATTTGGTGAGCGCGGAAGGAATTTTCAATTGGATTACCATCTAAGTCTTCCTTTGGACCAGTCCATCCCTTAGGACACTGGAAAATAATCAATGGCCAACGTGGCAAACTTGCATCGTTATTTTCACGAGCATTCTTTTGGATTGCCTTAATTTCTTCAATTACTTCATCCATGGTCTTGGCCATTTCTTCATGAACTTGCATTGGATCCTTTTCACCGTCAAAACGACCACCCTTAAAGACAGAAACAAAGTGAGGATCCCAACCCATACCACGGAAGTATTCAGTTAATTCTTCATTACTCATTCTAGAAACGATGGTTGGGTTTGAAATCTTAAATCCATTAATTTGTAAAATTGGCAAAACTGCCCCATCATTAATCGGATTAATAAACTTATTGCTAAACCAACTTGCGGCAAGTGGGCCAGTTTCTGCTTCACCATCACCAATTTCAACAGCGGCAATGACATCTGGATTATCTAAAATTGCACCAGTTGCATGAGAAAGTGAATATCCTAATTCTCCACCTTCATGAATTGATCCGGGAGTTTCAGGAGCAGCATGAGAAGCAACCCCACCTGGGAAACTAAATCTCTTGAATAACTTAGCCATTCCCTTTTCATCTTGAGTAATTTCAGGATAACGTTGGGTATAAGAACCATCAAGATATGAATTAGATACCATTACCTGGCCACCGTGACCAGATCCTTCAATATAAAACATATCAAGATCATATTTTTTAAGTACACGGTTTAAATGCGCATAAATAAAGTTTTGCGGAGCAATTGTACCCCAGTGTCCAATAGGCTTTGGTTTAATATCTTCAGCCACTAAAGGAGTTTTTAAGAGTGGATTCTTCATTAAGAAAAGCTGGCCAACTGATAAGTAGTTAGCTGCACGCCAATAAGCATCAACACTCTTTAAGTATTCTTTTGAATCGTAATTAACTGCCATTTTTATTCTCCTTTGAGAAAACTTTTTGTCTACAGTTATAATAATACCAATTTCTCACAAAAGTTCAACTATTTTAAAAATTGGTACCACCCAATTTTACAAAAGGATATAAGATAAAACACTTATACGGAAACGTTGCCATTATAGCATTTTAAATTTTTCAATCAGTATTTCTACTCACATATACTTACATATACAGAATTATAAATATATAATACAGATAAACACTTAAAACAATTTTTTATTATGTTAGATTATGAATTGGAGAGAAAAATGAATCAAGAAGAAAGAATTGCAGAAATCAAGAAATTATTGAAAAAAGAGCATAAATTGACTACTCGTCAATTGGCTCAACATTTTCAAGTATCCTTTGATACAGCAAGAAGAGATGTGCTCCGATTAACCACTACTGGCCAGGCAATTAGAATTCATGGTGGCTTAATGGAAATCAATCAAAATAATGTGCCTGATTTTCTTGCTCGTAATCAGATTCAATCTCCAGTTAAAAACAAAATGGCTAAAATGGCTAAAAAATTCATTCATCCAGGCCAATGCGATTTTATTGGATCATCCACCACTTTAAAACTTATGTGTCCTTTAATTAATGGCATGAATTTACAAGTAGTTACTAATTCAATAGATAATGCATTGAATATGATGGAATCCCCCCTCCCTAAAATCAGACTACTGGGTGGCGTAATCAATAAAGAACAACGCTTTATCTTTTCGGAAGCTGCACTTGATACTTTGCGTCGAATCCGCTTTAATACTGCTTTTATCGGGACAGCCAGCATTAACAAAGATGGGATTTACATGCCGAATATGAGCGATGCGAATATCGTTAAAATTGCGGCTGAGCATTCTAATTTAGTCGTTTTAATTGCCGAAAATTATAAATTTGAAAATCAAAATTCTGCTCCATTTAAATCAATTGGTTTAGACAAGATCGATGTTTTAATCACTGATTCTCCTCTTGGCAAGGAAAAGAAGAGCTATTTTGATTCTCATACTCAAATTATTTCAGTTTTGAAGGAGTAATTGATATGTTTAGTTTCAGCTTTTTTAAATCCAACCAAAATGATCAAAAAAACAAAGTTTACAATGAATTAGATAAGTTTTATCAAAGCTTTTTCAACGATACTTATAACGAACTCAATATTGATAAATATCGCCAGATTAGGGATGCAATCGGCTTAGTAATGCGTAAATTTGATAGCGATGATCATCCGTTGGAATATACCAGTAAATTGGTTATGTACATTCAAGCTCGCGTAGTGCTCAAGCATTTACGTTTATCCTCAGTCCAACAAAAAATTATGCAGACATTAAGTGAACAAACTAAGTACATAAATTTGTCTTACGTCTACACTTGTCCTCTGGATGACGTTACTCAATTTGAAAATGCGTAATTGAATTTTCCCCTTTTAGATCAAAAAATGAGCCTCTAGGGGCTCATTTTTCTTATCTATCTAAATTTACAAAAGTATTGAAACGCATATATTTATAATGCACACGCATATTTGAAACTTCAAAAGGAGTTCCATCATCCAAAAAGAAAATTCCTTCCATGACCCCAACAGGTTCAGTCAATTTTAAATTCATTTCTTTTTGGTCTTCTTTATTTGATGGTTCAACTGTAATATTCAAGAAAGACTTAGTAACAGTTTTATTTTCTTTATCTTCTAAATAATTAAACAAAGACCCTTGCAAAGTTTCCGGCTTGAGTTCAGGCATAATTTTAATTGGCAAATAACCAGTTTCAATTAAAAACGGTTGTTTATCAAGGAAACGCAATCGTTTAAATTCATAAACAAAATCATTTTCATTTAAGAACAAATCTTGAGCAATCTCAGGGGAAGCCTTAATCACGTGAAAATCAAGCAATTTAATACTTTGCTTTTTACCCGGCATCTTAAAACTATCAGTTAACCCTAAATTAGACCCCTCATAGCGAAAAAGAGCTTGATTTTTAAGGTATAAAGGGTTAATGAAGGTTCCACTCCCTCTTTTCTTAAAAACAATTCCCTGGTCTGCTAAAAGTCCCAGAGCTCGTTTCATCGAAGAACGACTAACTTTATAAGATTCGGCTAAGCTACGCTCGTCAGGAAGCCGCATCCCTTTATAATTGCCATTTAAAATATTTTGTTTAATATCATGCATTACACTGCGATAAACAAAGTCTGCCATTATTTTCTTTCCTGTTCAGCATTTTGAATACTTTTAATAAACCAATCTGCAAATTTATCCACGTCAACATCAACTGCTACTTCTGCATTTGGCGTCTTACTCATAAAATCAATTACACTTGCTCCTGAAGTATACCGACCAGCAAGCTCAATTTCAACATCCGCTTGTTTCAAAGTAAAGGCCTCTGGGCATAAAATCAGGCCTACAGCGGTTGGATCAAAAATCTTAATTCGCGGATCACCGTCCGGTTCATGAATATTTGAAAACATTGAATAAAGCATGTCGCCAACTTTACCGCAAGCCTTAATTTCTTTCATTTGTTCTTGAGTCACGTGCGCTTTATTTCCAATTTCAAGCGGCGCTACTTTCATCTTTAAACCGCTGTGAAAGACAACTTGGGCCGCTTCTGGATCGCCGGCAATGTTATATTCTGCTAATGGACTGTGATTACCACGGCCGATATTTGCACCCATAATTACAACTTCTTCAATGTTATCAACCACGTCTGGGTATTGCTTAAACAAAAGCGCATAATCTGTTAAAGGTCCAATTCCAAGTAAAGTTACCTTTTCTGAACTATTTTTAATTTCTTTATACATTAAAGTTGCTGCAAGACCTGGTCTAACCAAACTCTTGTCAGCCGTTGGAAATTCAAATCCAGCAATTCCTGTTTTTCCGTGAACAGAAGCTGCACTAATGGCTGGACGAACTAGGGGCTGATTAGCTCCCACAACAACTGGAACCTTAGTGTTGAGGAATTTTTCTAAGTTAAGAGTATTTTGCAAAGTATAGTTCAAAGCAACATTGCCCCAAGTGGGAACAATCATTCTGACATCTAATTCTTTTGCAAAAAGACTAATCGTCATTGCTGCAATATCATCAATACCTGGATCAGTTGAAATAATTAATGGCTTTTTAGTCATCTAAATTTTCCTTTCAAAGTTAGTGTTACTTCCATCATACCAGAAAAACTTGGGGTTAGTTTCAAAAAAAGAAAGCCATCTTCTAATGACTTTCTTTAAAAATTTATCTCTTTTTTTCTTCAATTTCACCATTGCTATGAGCAATAATTACTTCATCACACATATCAAGGAATAAACCATGTTCTACAACACCTACAGTGTGATCTAAATAATCGGCTAAAGCATGTGGAACCGGGATTGGATCAATTGCCAAATCAATAATGTAATTGCCGTAGTGGGTTACATATCGATTTCCATTTTCATCTAAGCGCCATTGTGGCTTTAAGCCTTCTTCTTGGAATCTTCTGAAGTTTTGTTCACAAGAAATTGGTAAAACTTCTACCGGAAGAGGAAAGTCGCCCAAGCGATCAACAAGTTTAGATTCATCAACAATCCAAATGATCTTCTTAGAGTTAATTGCCACGTTTTTTTCTAAAGTTAAAGCGCCTCCGCCGCCTTTGATACCATTCAATTCATTATCAACCCGATCGGCACCATCAACGGTTAAATCAGCTTGGTCAATATCACTAAGTTCATCTACTTTAAAGCCTAAGCTTTCAAGTTGCTTTTTACTACGATTACTAGTAGTCACAATATGCTTTAAAGAAAAATTTTCCTCTTCTTTTCTTTTACCCAAAGCATCAATAAAAAAGGCAACCGTAGAACCAGTTCCTACTCCTAAAACAGAATCTCTTTCCACCATCATTGCAGCCTTAGTGGCAGCTTCTTTTTTTAATTCATCTTGCTTTTGTTTATCCATTTTAATTCTCCATTAAATCTTGTACTTCTTTAGCAGTTGGAATTGAAGGTTGCGCACCAAGACGCTGAACGGCAATAGAAGATGCGCGACTAGCAATTTTTGCAGCTTCTTCTAAATTAGATAAATCCTTCTTCAAATTTCCTGCCAAAAAGCCAATAAATGTATCACCAGCACCCGTAGTATCAATTGCATCTACCTTAAAGGGAGACACAAGTGTTTGAATATCTGGTGAAGAAATATAAGCACCCTTATCACCGTAAGTAATTACCACATTCTTAACTCCTAAATCATGAAGTCTTTGCGCATTAGCCACCAAATCAGCATCACTTTTAATCTCAATTCCAGTTATTTTGGCACTTTCAGTTTCATTAGGAGTAATTAAATCAGTATGCTTAAGAAGTTCCGTAGGAATCTTCTCAATTGCTGGTGCTGGATTCAAAATTGTAATCGCACCTTTTTTCTTAGCGATTTTAAAAGCTTCGATAGTAGCTTCAATTGGTGTTTCAAATTGAGCAATTACACAATCAGCTTGATCCATTAAATCATTTGCAGCATCAATATCTGCACGACTTAAACTATAATTGGCTCCATGATCAATAATGATATTATTTTGTCCTTTTTCATTTAAAGTAATATAAGCGTGGCCGGTTTTTTGACCTTGAGTTGTTTCAAGATAGTCTAAAGATACACCATAGCTTTTTAATTGATTCATGATGAATTCGCCAAAACTATCTTCTCCTACCCGACTAATAAAATAGGTGTCAGCTCCACTTTTAGCTGCTGCAATAGCCTGGTTAGCGCCTTTTCCACCGCCGGCAATTGAAACCTCACCAGCATTGATAGTTTCACCAGGTTTGGGAAAATCTTCTACATGTAAAGTGGTATCGACATTACTTGATCCAATAACTACAATTCTTTTCATTAATTTTTTCCTTCTTTAAAATGCGAAACTCATTATTAGATCCATTATAACAAAATATTGAAAAAAATAGCGCCAGCAATTATGCTGACGCCAAAAGTTTAGCGATCAATATCTGGAGCCTTACCTAATTCAGCAGACATCATCCAAATTCGTTTTTCAACTGCGGTATGAAAGCCAGTCAACATATCATTAGTTGAAGCATCCCCCTCTTTGTCGCTAACTTCAATTCCTTTTTCGTAAAGCTTATCTAAATAGCGATAACCATCAATAATCTTGGCATATCTCTCATCAATTGTTTCATCCCAATTACCTTTTTCATCTGGAATTTTAGTCATTTCAGCAATTTCACTCAATGTAGAAACCGGTGAACCATCTAAAGTCACTAATCTTTCGGCTACAAAGTCAAGTTGTGAATCTAACTCATCCATTACTTCATCAAGGTAGGGATGCAATGTCAAAAAGCGACTTCCACGCATATACCAATGATGTTGATGAACAACCATATGTAATTGACTTAAGTCTGCTACTAATTGATTCAATATTTCTTTTGTTTCTGAATACTTCATTGATTTTTCCTTTCTTAAGATAGATACTTAATTATATTTTAACAAGAAAACACTTTCATCACTAATTTAATGCACAAAAAAACTGGCATAAAGCCAGTTTTTATTACATAGAACCCTTGAATACACCCCATGATGAATGGAAATAATCATATCCTGAGTAAATAGCGAATACTAATGCTACATAAAGCAATACAGTACCGATGTACCAAGGGTCCCCTACTAATAAGAAAATAATAGAGAGCATTTGAGCCGTAGTTTTAATTTTACCAGGCATCTTTGCAGCAATAACTTCCCCATCATTTTCAACTACAATTAAACGAAGACCAGTAACTGCCAATTCACGACAAACAATGATTGCAACCACCCATGCTGGTGCTAAGTTCAAACTTATCAAGAAGATGAATGCAGTCATAGTTAACATTTTGTCAGCAAGAGGATCTGCAAATTTACCAAAATTAGTGACTAAGTGACGCGCACGTGCAATATGACCATCTAACCAATCAGTAGCTGAAGCCACTGCAAAAACAACCATTGCAATCACTTGAAGCCAAGAAATAGTTGTTCCGCTCACAATGCCAGTAGGTGCTGTGTAACCACCAGTTGCATTTCTAAAGATTAAAAGCAACATGAAAACTGGAATCATAAAGATTCGAAACATTGTTAATTTATTAGGTAAATTCATTCTATACTACCCTTACCTTCCATTATTATTTTGTTGTGTATTTTGGCTACCTGCATTATTCTCAGCTGATCTAGCATTATTGTTGTTATTTTCAGTTGATTGTTGTTGGGTAGTTTGTTGACTACTACTTTGGGTTTCTTCACGACGTTCAGAACTGCTGCTTTGCGTTTGAGCGGAAGATTGTGTAGTGGCACTACTTTGAGTTCTACTACTTTCATGAGAACGATTTTCATTTGAAGTAGTGTTGTTAGAACTTGAGCTAGTAGTGGCGCCACCATTATCACTATGAGTAGTGGTTGAACTTGAACTATTTCCATTGTTCGTAGTGGCACTATTGTCACTATTAGTTGAATTACCACTATTGCTATGATGGGTAGTAGTAGACTTTCTCTTAGCGTTTCCAATCAACAAGGTAAGAGTAGCGTAACTATTTCTTACAGTATAAGGGATCTTCTTTCCTGCAATCTTCATTGATGTATCCTTATCATTGCTGAAAGTAACAACAACTCTAGATGCATCCTTTGGAAGAGTAATAGTATGTTTTTGATTTGAAGTCAAGGTTTGTGACCATTTAGGAATACCGTTAATAGAAACAGTTGAGGTAACATTTTGATCACCTGCACTGATTACCAAATTACGGTTACTCTTCAAACCAGTAATTCTAAATTCATTATCTGAAAGTCGACTAACTTTTACTGGATTAGTAGTAGTGGCCAACTTTTTAGAAGATGAAGAACTACTGGTTTGAGTTGAAACCTTAACGTTATTGCTTGCGGTATTATTTCTTTGACCACCGGACGAAAGTCTTGCATAAAGAACGTAACCGATTAAAACTACAATAATAATTCCTAACCCAATTGCAATCTTAGGCAAGTAATTTTTCCATAAATTCTTCTTATTATCTGTAGTTTTCTTAACTTCTTCGCTCTTATTATCAATAGAATCTTCTACGTATTCATCAGGTTTAGATTCAGGAACGTCCTCTTGATATTCGCTTAATAACTTCTTCCCATCTAGCCCCACAACTTGTGCGTATTGTCTAATAAAAGCTCTAACATAAAAGTCGCCTGGAAGCTTATCAAAGTCATCATCTTCAATCGCAGTTAGATATCTACTTTGAATCTTTGTTGCCTTTTCAATATCTTCAATTGAAAGACCTTTGGCTTCTCTGGCACTACGTAATTTATCTCCGATATCTGCCATATTTACCTCTTCAAATTTTAGTTTAACAAATTGAGTATACCATCAACTTGGAACTTATAAAAGCCAACCACCACTAATATATATAGTTTGCCCTGTTAAGTAACCACTTTGAGGATTCAAAATAACTTTTACCCAGTATGATATATCCTTACCAGATGCAAAACGTCCTATTGGAATTTCATCTGTAACTTCGGCAATTGTTTCTTCAGAAAACATTGCATTCATTGGAGTGTCGACGGCTCCTGGCGCCAAAACATTAACAGTTAGATTAGTTGAAACCACTTCGCGAGCATATGCTTGACTAAAACGACTCAAGCCAGCTTTAGTCGCACTATAAACTGCTTCCATGGCGCTCCCTTGGCCCCCATAAACGGATCCTAAATAAATAATCCGGCTAAATTCTTGCTTAACAAGCTTATCTTCGAGCAAATGAGTCAACTTAATTGGAACGGTCAAATTAATATTAATGATTTTATCCATCATCGTCATTTTTTGCGTCCCTACAAAATTATAGTCAGTAATACCTTGAGCAAAAATAACTGCATTTACGGGAATAAGCCCATCTACAAACTTCTTTAATTCCGCATCACTGGAATTAAAATCTAATTTTATAGGTAAAAAATCCTGACTAGGATATTCATTAGCTAGCTTTGTAGCTTTTTCGTATGCCTTATTCCATTTAGAATTAGTATGTAAATAAAGTGACCAGCCATCTTTGGCTAAATCTTCACATATACTACTACCTATTCCTCCAGTTGCGCCGAAAACAATTGCACGTTTCATTATTTTACTCCTTATTGACTAACATCGCAGAGCAGAAAACGCTATCCTTTAGTAAATCCTTACAAATTGAATCATATTTTTCAAAATTAATGAGTTGCAGTTGATTGATATTTTCAAATAAGTTTTCATCATCAAGGCTTTCTTCTGCAAGTTCAATCGCTAAATAAGAAATATTATTCATTGTTCGAATTTCATGTGCCAACCATTCGCGTTTCTTCAATTCAAAAAAGCTTTTTGCGTATTCGACATCATCTCTATCTAATGGTCGCATAATTTCTTCTTTAATTGCAGAAATAACTTTCTGAGCATCATCACTTACCCCAGAAATCGTCACAAAATCACCCTGACGAGTATAATTTACTGAAATCTGCGTAGAACTGCTCAATAACTTTTTCTTTTTCATTTTATCAAAGAATGGACTCATGATGCCTAGTTTTGATTCTAACATTATTTCTAAGAGAATTTGCGCCAAGTCTAGACTAGATAATACTTTCTTAAAGTTTGGAAGAAGGAGTCCTACCCCAAACAAATTGGATTGGCCATCAATTTCTAAAACTTCATCTTTTAAAACTAATTGTCTAGTCTGTTTTTTATACTTTATTGTAGCTGCAGTATTTTTAAAGTATTGTTCTTGCAACTTATTTACTTGCCTAAAAATAGATTTGATTTGATAATCAGAAAAGTCTCCACAAGCAATAAAGTGCATATTTTTTGGTTGATAATTTTGCTGATAAACTTCGATTAATGCTTCTACTGTTGTTGCCGCAATTGATTCTTCAGTCCCTGCTACATCAATTCCAAGTTCTGAATCTCCAAACATTTGCCTCATCAAATTATTATTAATGAGCCAATTTGGTTCATCCTTGTACATTGATAATTCCTGGGTAATAATTGGAATCTCTTTTTTTACATTTTCTTCTGTAAAATACGGCTCTCCTACTAATCTAAACAGCAAATTGATTAATTGAGGATTATTTTTGACCCCACTGCAATAAAACATGGTTTCATTAAAAGAAGTAAAGGCATTAACATCGGCGCCCAATTCTTCAAATTTTTGCGAAATGTCACCATCTTCTTTAGCGAAAAGTTTATGTTCTAAAAAGTGAGCACTTCCTGCAACTTCCTGAGGATCACTACTTCCAAAATCAGTAATAATACCAAAAAAGCGCTGATTATATCCTGGTTTTAAAACTATTTCAGCAGAAAATCCTGATTTATATTGTTTTTTTATTATCTTTGGTGAAATCATTTCAACACATAACTTTCTTTTAGAAATAGGTCGTTTGCAAAATCTGCCAACATCTTAGGGTTAATATCTTTGATTACATCCATGTAATCGTCATCAATGCGACCATAGCCGCTAAACATTTCCTGCCGAAGTAAGTTAGCTAATTGCCAATTTTCTCGATCTTGTGCTATTAAGCGGAAATTAATCAAACTTTTCTTGGATTTTTTAAGAAGATCTATGTCAATATCTCCTTTTTTAACCTTCTCAACTTCATCTTTAATAATTTTAATTACTTCATCAATTTGGTCTGGATCAATTCCAGTATTTATTAGAAATAATGAATTACGATGATAACTATTGGCATTTACTTGATAAGCAGCTCCAAGTTCTTCACGAATACTAGTAAATAATTTAGATGATTGATCTCCTGCAAGATACTCACTCAAAATCAACCCTACTAGACGCTTTTGATATTCGGTTTCTATATCTTTAACATGAATAAACTTTTCATCTCGCCCTTCTCGATAGCCATAACCTAAATAAACTTGGGCTTGTAAATTGCCATGATTTTCTTCTTCATAAATTCCTTCTTGAGACCCTGCAGGAATATTAACAATCTCATCCATATCAAACGCCCTAATTATTCCCGCAAAATCAAGATTATTATTTTTACGCACCAGCATCTCTATTGAATTAGCACTCTTCATCACACCTAATTTAGCGCCGGGGGCAATTCTAATAGAACGAGAAAAAGTAAGAACCTCTTTAAGTGTGAGATCTTTAATTAAATTAATATCTCCCATAAAAGTATCTTCATAATCTGGCCGATCCTGATACCAAATTTTAAAAAACTTATCCAAAGCATAACTTGAAGGCTCTTCCATCACTTCACGATATTCGTCCTCTAGCTGCTTTTTACTTAATTCTAAAATTTCCTCATTAATTAAAGGATGGTGGGCCATCTTTTCAAAAGTCTTATAGATATTTTTATAAGTATATTCTGGATCTAAGACTTCAACAGGTTCTACAAAATTGGCCACATAACTCATTATAATTTCAGGCCCCATAATTTGTGGAACAACTTCAAAACTCATATCATAAAATTTAGACAAAACTTCTTGTTGTTGACTAATACTTGGAAAAGATGCAGTAGCATTCATTTGCATACGGGCTAATAAATTAGCAAGTGCTAAATTTTTCTTATTCAATCGAATACGAAAAAAGTCTCCAATCGTTCCAGTCGTAAATTTAGGATCAGACCTATACTCAATATTTGGATTTAGCATTTTAATTACCTTCATTCTTTACAGGTGGAAGCAAAACTTGCCGAGGCTTAGACCCTTCAGAAGGACCTACTACTCCTTTAGCTTCCATTTCATCTACAATTCGAGCTGCTCGATTATACCCAATTCTAAATCTTCTTTGAAGCATGGATACACTTGCAGTCTGCTGGCGTCTAACTAAGTCTACAGCTTCAGAATAAAATTCATCTTCTGGCTCATCATCACTACCCGTGACGTTATTTTCTCCCTGTTTAGGAATCATATCTTGATCGTAATCAGGTTGTTGTTGCTTTTTAACCCAATCAATCACGCGCTCAACTTCATCAGAAGCAATATATGCTCCTTGGACTCTCTCCGGCTTGGACGCTCCAATTGGCATATAGAGCATATCACCACGACCCAGCAACTTTTCTGCGCCAGTTTGATCCAAAATAGTTCTAGAATCTACTCCACTTGAAACCGCAAAAGAGATTCTCGAAGGAACATTAGCCTTAATTAATCCGGTAATAACATCAACACTTGGACGCTGAGTTGCTAAAATCATGTGAATTCCAGCAGCTCGAGCCATTTGACCCAATCTAACAATTGCTCCTTCAACATCATGACCCCCGACCATCATCAAGTCACTTAACTCATCAACCACCACTAGAATATAAGGTAGTTTTTTCATAACGGGCTTTGACTTATCCTGATTATTTTGAGCTACTTTTTTATTATATTCTGCCATATTGCGAGCACCGCTTGCTGCAAATAACTTATAACGCCGTTCCATTTCTTTCACAACTTTATGAAGCGCATTAGCAGCTAGTTTAGCATCTGTCACCACTGGAATTAATAAATGAGGCACACCATTATAAACAGAAAGTTCCACCATTTTTGGATCAATTAAAACAAGCTTAATATCTTCCGGATGTGCTTTCATAAGAATACTCGTTAAAATTGTATTAATAGCTACCGACTTCCCAGATCCAGTTGAACCCGCAATTAACAAATGGGGCATTTTTGCCAAATTAGCTGAAATAGTTGTCCCTGTTACATCTTTACCTAATGGGACTTCCATAATATCTTCTTTAGACTTAGAATCTTGATGTTCCATTACATCTTTAAATGAAACAATAGATGTAGCCCGATTAGGCACTTCAATTCCAATAAAAGGTTTCCCAGGAATTGGAGCTTCAATACGAATATCTTTCGCCGCCAAAGCTAAGGCTAAATCATCTGATAAATTAACAATTCGACTTACCTTTACACCTACTGCAGGCTGAACCTCATAACGGGTAATAGTCGGTCCTAGAATTGCCTTCTTAATTATTACTTTAACACCAAAACTTTTAAAAGTAGATTGAAGCGTGTGAGTGTTCTTTTGAATAAGTTCTTTATCTGTACTCTGATCTGTATTCTCAATAGGGTCTAATAAATTCAATGGCGGCAATTGATATTGAGGATTACTAGTTGACTCCATTTTTAGCTCACCATGATCTACATTTTCCAACTCCGCTTTTAATTTTTTATCTTCTTCTACAAAAGAATGTGACTTAGGCAAAGGAGAATTTTCTTGTGAAGAATCAGGATCTTCATGTTGAGGAGCTACTTGAATTTGTAAAGGTGGGTCAGGTATTTCTTGTTTTTCTTCAGATTTATGATTTTCTATTTTTTCTGAAGGTTTAACACTAGGAGATACCTTCGTTTCCTGCTTTTCTTCTGGAGATGAGGCATTTTTTTCATCAAAATCATCTACATTTGGAAAAACCAAATTATTAGTTTTTTCCTCTTCACGCACCTGTTGCTTTTTGGCTTGTCTTTGTAATTCTTTCTGCTTAATTTCAGAATATTTATCCTTGAGCTTAGCTCCATTTACCTTATTTTGCTCAATAAATACTTGGCTAACAGTTTGAAATTTTTCTACTACTGTTCTAAATTTCACATCAAAGAACATCATAATCCCAATAGGAATAAATAATATTGCCAAAATTCGAATACCAATTTGTCCTAATAATGGAAATAGCAGTTCAAAGCCAATCGCGCCAATTACCCCTCCGCCAACTGATGTGGTAACTCCTGCACGACCCAATTCTTCAAACATTTCATGCCAAAATGAATTCAAAAATGCCGTATTCACTGCTTCGTGAGCAAAATAAATGCTACTTTGAATTAATAATATTCCAAACAATGCTAAAGCTAAGCCAAAGCTGCGTTTAATTTTTAAATGGGCAGGTTGATTGTAAATTAACATGACCAGACCAAAAAGAGCGAGCAAACCACTCGCTAGCAAATATGAATCTCCAAAAAACACTCTAATTAAGTTGGCAACTTGTTTCCCTAAAGTTCCTACTTTAGTAATCGCCAAAATTGCCAAAATAATTTGGACAATTCCAGCAATTGCCCAAGATAAACTTTCTTGTTTTTTCTTTTTATAATTTCTTTTGCTCTTTTTGACTGTTTTCTTTTTCTTAGGCATTTCTCCACCTAATCGCTATTAAAAATTAGCCTTAAAGTTCAAATTAACCGGCTGATCTAAGGTAACTTGAGTAACTTCATAAGTCAAAGTTTCAATGTATTCAACTAAGGGTCTTGAAAGCAATTTATAATCGTTACTTTCAAGATCATCACCTTTACCATGGTAATCCTTAATTTGAACGATCTGGGTAATCAACCCACTTACAGTAAAGTCTCCAGGAGCAGGTGCTACTTCAAATACAACCCCTACTTCGTAGTAATTACCGTCTTTAGGCTTAATAATATTACCGTTTTCATCTTGTTTATCAACTGGCTTAATAGCTACGTTTACTTCATTATCATTTTCTGGCTTTTCATTTAAATCGTAATGAAATGCTCTTACCATAACTGGGGTTTCTTTTTTAAATTCCATTATTGATTATCCTTTCCTAAATTTCGTTCATATCTTTCTGGACGATTATAGTTATCCTTTAGTTTATCATTTTCATAGTGGTGGGTAGTTTCCATATTAGGAAATCCTTGTTGACGAAGTGCTTCCAGCAAGACCATAGCTACAGAATTAGATAGATTATAGCAACGAATATTGTCAGACATTGGGATTCTCAAGTTACGATCATAATATTCACGCATAAAAGTTTCTGGCAAACCAGTCGTTTCTTTACCAAACACAAAGTAGTAATCCTTATCAGGATCGGTATAGTCAACATCAACATAGTTTTTAGATGAAAACTTTGAAATCAGATACATTTCATCCGTTGGCTTTAAAGTTTTCAAAAATGCATCCAAATCATCATGCATTCTTACATCAACTTTATCCCAATAATCAAGACCTGCACGCTTCATTCGCTTATTATCAATTTGAAAGCCCAATGGCTCAATTAAATCTAATACTGTATTTGTGCCCGCACAAGTACGCGCAATATTTCCCGTATTAGCGGGCATCACTGGTTCATACAACACAACATGATTTGTCATAATTTTTCCTCTTAACTAAAAAGCATGGCTACTAACCACGCTTATAATATAAATTGTTTACTTTTTATTTTCTGATTCTCCCGTGGTTGGAGAAGCAAGGTCAATGTCTTCATCATCAAAAACTTCAGACTCTCTCCGATAATAATTGTACACGCGTGAGACAATAATCTTCAAGATGGCATAAATTGGAATACCAAAAATCACACCCCATAATCCCCATACAGAGCTGGCGCCAATCAAAACTAAAATTGTAGTAATAGGATGCATTTCTAGTTTATTTCCCATTACTAAAGGACTAATCAATCTTGATTCAATTGTCTGTTCAATCATAAATACAACTAATACCTTAATCAACATTGAAGTTGAAGACATAATGGAAATCGCTAAGGCCGGAATGAATGCAATAAACGTTCCAAAATAAGGAATTAAATTCATAAATCCCGCTAAAATAGCCAAAGCAAGTCCATAAGGTAAACCTACAACAGTATACCCAATTGAAAACATTACGCCAACCCAAAATGCAACTGTAATTTGACCACGAATATATGAAGCTAAGGCATAATTGATATCATACAAAAGTTTGCTAAAACTTTCTTGCCATCTTTGAGGCGCAAATTTAGTAATATATGGTCTTAATTGATGACCGTCTTTTAACATAAAGAATAAAATAAATGGAGCAGTAAGTAAGGTCATCCCCACCATAGTAATAATATTCACAGCTGATGTGATATTTCCTAAGGTCGTATTAAAAGCATCTTGACCAGATCTAAATAAGGTCTTTTGCGCATTATCAACCATACTTTGCAAATTACTCTTTACAGAATGTAATCTCGGATCTCGTAATGCCTCTTGGACGGCATTAGTTGAATCATTCCAAATATGAGGCCAATTTTTAATTAAAGCATTAATTTGTCCCTGAGCAATTGGAATTAAAGTATTGATAATCCAAATTAAAATTGCGATTACTATTATGAATAAAACTACTATCGTTAGCACTCGTGGTACTTTGAGCTTTTTTTCTAGAATATCAACAAGTGGATTCATAATATAGTACTGAATAACTGCCAGCAGCAATGGTGGCAGAATAGCACTAAAAAATAACCACGCAGGGTTTAAAACAAAAGATATCTTATTGAACACCCAAATAATCAGGAAGAACAATAAGATATTCACTAAAATAATACTAAAGCGATTATTCAAAAACCATTTTTCAAAAACGGTTCTATGAGTTCGCTTTCTTTTATTTTCCATACACTATTCCGTTAAATATGTTCGTAAACAATCTCATCATTTACTTTAAAGTCTGGTAAAGGTTGTTGAACATCTGGATCAAAATAAACGGCATTAGCAAGTGGAGCTTTTGGAACAGGACGCTTGAAGAAGAAGGTTGCGTGTCCTAAAGCTTTCATATTGCTTTCAACCATTGGTCCAACATAGTTTGCGACATATGTTTGACCATCGATAGTAACGGTATCTCCTTTCTTAAAAATAAAGCTGTTGATAGGTGTAGATGGATTAAATTTTTGAATGATGGAAACATCTTTCAAATCTTCATTTGCACCCTCACCAAATAAGATTACCATGCCATCTTTAGAATCGACAGCTTTTTTACCAATTTTTTCAATAGTTGATATCCATTTCATAATATATTCGCTCCTTTTATTAAAATTGTACCATAAGAAAAAGCGCTTAACTAATTTTAGCCATCGATTTTTAAAGTGCTTTCACTTAAAAATTGATTTTTTTATTCTTTCTGCATGGTATACTGATTGAAGCTATTAATGTAAATGATATACGGAGGTAATCATGAAGGTATTAATTGGTGGCTATACAAAAAATAACTCAAAAGGTATTTATGAATTACCATTTGAAAATAATGATCAACCTCACCTAGATGAAGCAAAAAACATCATTGAAATTGGTGGACCAACTTATTTTCAAAAAGACGGTAATTTAATTTTTGCAATTAATAATGCTGGCGACCAAGGAGGAATCAGCACTTTTAAATTAAATAATAGCAACTATGAAGAAGTAGATACTTATTTAACTTCTGGCTCTAGTCCAGCATACATTGGAATCAATCCAAGCAAAAAACTTCTTTATACTGCAAACTATCATACGGCTGTATTATCTGTTTTTAGTTACAATGATGAAGGAAAATTAACTCTTTTAGACACGGTAACTCATCAAAATAACAGCTTAGGCCCTAGAAAAGAACAAGCCGATGGTGCTCATCCCCACTACTTCGATGAAACTCCTCAAGGCAATTTAGTAAGCTGTGATTTAGGAAACGATGCCGTTGATTTTTATCGTTTAAATCAAGACAATAAGCTTAAACACTTGGCAACTTATAAAAATGAAGCAGGCTTCGGCGATCGCCATCTTGTCTTTTCAAAAGATGGAAATTACTTCTATGTAGTGGGTGAATTATCAAGTCAGATTAACGTGGTAAAGTTCAACGAAAATGATTGGACTTTTGAAGATATTGCCACCTACTCCACTATTCCTAGTGATTGGAATGAGCATAATGGTGCTGCTGCCGTTAAAATTAGCGCTGACGGCAAATTTATTTATGTTTCTAACCGTGGAAATGATTCAATTGCCGTTTTTGCAGTCCAAGCCGATCACACTTTAAAATTGGTTCAGCGCATTTCAGTATTTGGATCTTTTCCTCGAGACTTTAATTGGGATGAAGATGAAAAATACGTAGTTGTTGCTAATCAAAATACAGACAATACTACCCTTTATTCAAGAAATGAAGAAGACGGTAGTTTGACACCAATTCAAAAAAACATCCCTGTTCCTGAAGGAACAAGAGTACTTTTTGTTAAGTAAGGAGAAAAAACGAGTAACTTATGTTAGACATTATTAAAGCGATTATTCTAGGAATTATTGAAGGTATCACTGAATTCCTTCCTATTTCCTCCACCGGTCACCTTTATCTAGCTGATTATTTCATTAAGCTTGATCAACCCACTAGTTTCATCAATATGTTCATGGTTGTGATTCAACTTGGAGCCATCTTGAGTGTGATTCTGATTTATTTCAATAAACTTAATCCTTTCGCTCCTTCCAAAAGTCATAAGGAACAACAACAGACTTGGCAACTTTGGTTTAAAGTTATCATTGCTGTTATTCCGTCAGTAATTATTGGATTACCATTAAATGATTGGCTAGATGAACATATGACTACTTGGCAAGTTATTGCTACCACTTTAATTGTATATGGTATCTTGTTCATCATTTTGGAAGACTACTATGAAAAGAAAAAACCTAGCTTAGTTGATTTAAACAAATTAAGCTATAAGATGGCCTTTTTCATCGGATGCTTCCAGGTACTTTCTTTAATTCCAGGTACTTCAAGATCTGGTGCAACGATCATGGGTGCTATGTTATTAGGAGCATCAAGATATGTATCAACAGAATTCTCATTTTTCTTAGCAATTCCAACAATGTTCGGAGCTTCTCTCCTTAAACTTGGCAAGTATGTCATGGGAGGACATGCCTTTGTTGGTAATCAATTAGCAGTTTTGCTGGTTGGGATGCTTGTATCATTTGTCGTAGCTTACATCTCAATCAAATTCTTACTTAAATATGTTCAAACTCATAACTTCAAGCCATTTGGTTGGTACAGAATCATTTTAGGTATTGTGGTTATCATCGTTGGAACTATCTTTGCAAGATAATTATTCAAAGCGTTGACTATAGTCAACGCTTTTTTGTTACGGTAAAATAAATAGAGATAACAACTAAGAGGGGGTGGAATTTTGAAACTTAAAAAACGTGCTCTTAGGATAATTTTATTTATTCTAGGAATATTCCTTGGGCTCTTAGTTTTATATCGACTATATTTAAATTTTCAACCTGAAATCAAGCTTCTGATGCATTTTGATCCACATAATGAAAAATTATTAATCAAAATGGTGCGCAGTCATGGCATTGAGGATCTAGCCTTTTTATTTATCTTGAATGTGGTGTGTGTAGCTATTCCGGGTTTATCAAATGGGATTTTTTGCGTGCTTAATGGTATCCTCTATGGTCCAGCAATTGGTTTTGGTATTAACTGGGTGGGAGACGTAATTGGACAGTTTGTTTTAATGCAACTTTTACGTAAACTCTATAATCCAGACAAATTAAAACATAGCAAAATCTATACACTCTTAATGTCAGCTGAAGGTTATCAGCAAATCGGCCTAATTTTTGGCTATATGATTCCATTCATCCCAAGTGCCACAGTTAGCTATGCAAACTTACTTATCAATAAAACTCGAAAAAAACGCCTTATTCCCATTTTAATTGGAACTATTCCATTTGCTTACCTCTACGCTTACGGTGGTGACTCAATTTTACATTTAGATGGTCAACGTTTAATTAAAGCCGGGATTGCAATTATTGTAATTGCTCTATTAGCTATTTCATTTGTAGTAGTTACACGAAAATTCAAAAAGCATAAAAAATAAGCTTCGTACTTCACGTACGAAACTTATTTTTTGCTTAAATCAAGTTAGCTTCCTTAAGGAGTTCTGCTACCCAAGTCTTTTTGATTTTCTTCATCCCCGATTTAAGAGCTATTTTTTCTGGAAGAGGCATCTCTTGATCAACAAGTTTTTTCTTATCAGACATATAGTACATTGCTCGTAATAATTGACGAATATCGAAAATTGAATCGAATACTTCAGGAACACCTCTATCTACATTCAATAAGGTATATACAGCTTCCATTGCAGTTCTAACTGAATATTCGGTAGTAAAGACAGTATCTCTAGTTGGACTTTCCGCAAAGTTACCAATAAATGCAATATTTTCGGAGCCGTCAGGCACTACTGCTGGACGGTCACCATCACGACGTGGCATAAAGTAACTAGTAATGTATGGCATATAAACTGGAACAGTGTTCATGTTTTCTTCACTAGCATCTTCTTCAATTTCTTCAACTGGGACACCTAAATGATAAAGTAATTCTTCACAAATTTCTTTACCTGTACAATCTACTATTCTCTTTTTAATATAATTTCCTTCGGTATCAGAATAAAGAGCATAGATCCAAATTACAATTTCGTTTGGCTTTTGACTCTTAAAGTGAGGCTGACGGTGAATTGTAAAACTAAGTCCCCAATTAGAATCCATAATTGTTACAATACCACCTGTATTTACACGACCATCATAAAGACTTCTCTTAGTTAAACGTTCAAAATATGGAGCTAATTTCTTAGTTTTCATCGTAGTAGTTGCAGAAACAAACCAACTACGTTCTGGAATATCCTCGCAAAAGACATCGGGATGACCAAAGTCACTATCTTGTGCAGCTAAATTTTCCCAGAGTTTCCAGGAACTGCCCTTTTTATGCGTAATTGGAGCAGGATTATTTTGATCCCCATAAGTTGAAGATTCAGTAATTGAGCCATTAGTTACAAATACTAAATCATCAGGAGTTAAATCGATATCACTTTGCTTACCTTTTTTGGTCATGACAATCTTTTTAGCAATTTTCTTGCCATCTTTATGGTCAACAATTACGTTATCTACATGAACATCATAATCAATATGGACGCCATGATCTTTTAAGTAAGCTAAGACAGGTTTAACCATTGATTCATACTGATTATACTTATTAAACTTTAAAGCAGTAAAATCAGGCAATCCATCAATATGATGAATAAAACGCATGCAGTAACGGCGCATTTCAGCTAGTGAGTGCCATTTTTCAAAGGCAAACATCGTTGACCAATATACCCAGAAATTAGTTTCAAAAAATTCATCACTAAAGAAATCTTCAATGGTTTTACCTTCAATTTCACTTTCAGGAGTCATAATCAATTTCACAATTTCTTTAGAGCATTTACCTAAACCATATTCTCCATCAGTAGGATAACGATTGCCACGTTTATAAATTAAACGACAATTTGAAGAGTTAGGATCTTTTTTATCAAGCCAATAATACTCATCCAAATATGAAGCCCCCGGTACTTCCAAACTTGGAATTGAACGATACATGTCCCATAAACATTCAAAGTGGTTTTCCATTTCACGGCCCCCGCGAACTACAAACCCTGCATTAGGACGGTCGGTTCCATCAAGGGAACCACCAGCTACAGGAAGTTCTTCTAAGATATGAATCTTGTCACCTTTCATCTTAGCATCCCTAATTAAGAAGACTGCAGCAGCGAGCCCTGCTAATCCACTACCAATAATATAAGCTGATTTATTATCTACACCTTCCGGCTTTTGAGTGTCTGCGAAAGCCTCATAATTACCATTAGAATAATACATATGTATCCTCTTCTCTGTCTAAATATAGTATTTCATCTTCACTCCTAATTCTATTGAAATCGATTTCAAATATCAATGCTTTTTACTTATTCTTATTTAACTTTACCCTTATCTAAAAAATAAAGCTCACCTTTTGAGCTTCATCCATAATCTCTGCATATCAAGTGGATCATCAATTTTAATAATGATTTCTTCATCCCCAAATGGATCTGGATATTGTAAATAAAAGCAATTTAAGGCCTGACGTTCAAAATCATCCTCTGCTCCATATAATTCATCCCCATACAAAACATGGCCAATGGCCTGCATATGCACCCTAATTTGATGAGTTCGGCCGGTAAGAAGCTGCAACTCAACTAAACTTGCATCCTCTACTTGATCGAGCACACGATATTTAGTTTGAGCACTTTGGCCAGATGAAACTATTCCTCGTTTAACTCCATCACTGATCTTGCCAATTGGTTTATCAACTATACCTATCAATTCATTTGAAGCAAAATTCCCATGAACAATTGCATGGTATTTTTTAATAAAAATATCTTTGCTCAATTTACTAAAACGGGCATGTGCAATTGGGTTTTTTCCAACTAAAACCAAACCAGATGTATTGCGATCTAATCTAGTGATCACATGTGGCTTAACTGCTGTCTCACCCTTATTTTCAAAATATCCTAGCATTCGATTAACCACTGCATCATCATCTTCATAACGCGAAGGAATTGAAAGTACGCCTGCATCTTTGTTAACCACTAAATAATCTTTACTTTCTTTTACGATCTTTAGGGGACCATAAGACGGCTTTAACCAAGGATTTTCTTTTTCCTTGCCACTTACAAAAATAACTTCATCGCCTTCTTTTAAGTTATAACTTGTATAGCGACGTTTATGATTTACTAAAATCATCCCTTGATGATGCTTTGATTTATTTAAAGCTTGCCTGGAAAAACCATTCTTAAGTAAAAAGGCCCCTAATTTTTTGGGGTCTCTTTCTTTTACTGTTAATTTAAAGATTGCCATTGTTCTCACCAATAAACGCATCCTGAACACGTGACCAAAAATGGTGGTGACCAAAGCGATCAAATTGAATCACATGCCCTGAAATACGATAAACAATTTTCTTAGCATTGCGTACATCAATTCTTTCACCATCAATAGTCATTACAAAATGATCTGAATTAGGAACAATCGTAATCCATTGATCAGGTGCAATTACAATCGGAGCAGATAAAGTTCTAAACACCCGATTATTAATTGAAGCAATTTCTGTCATCTGCAATGCTTTTAAGCGGGGATGAATTACTGCTCCACCTAAAGATTTACTATAAGCAGTCGAACCGGTTGGAGTTGATACACAAAGACCGTCTCCACGAAAATTTTCAAATAATTGATCATCAATATAAACGTTAGCTTCTAAAGTATGTGAAACTCGCTTAACCGCAGATTCATTAAGGGCCAAGTATCTCTTTTCTTCACCGGATTCAGTAATTAAATTAACCTCCAATAACGGATATTTAGCTGATTCAGCTTTTCTTAGAGTGAGTGCATCCACCATCTTTTCAACATCATAATTGCGCCAATCAGTGTAAAAGCCTAAATGTCCAGTGTGAACACCAATAAATCTAATGGAATCAACTTGATTTTCGTAACGATGGAAAGCATTAATTAACGTTCCATCCCCTCCGACTGTAATTACAACATCTGGATATTTAGCATCAAAGACTACATTTTTTTCTTCTAAACATTCTCTTAAATGCTTAACAACCTTTAAAGTCTTTTCATTGTTATTATGCGCAATCGTTACCCTCATGATTTTTCCTTGCCTTTATTTCTTGTAAAAATCTTCTGCGCCTCTTGGACTTCGTCTTTGATTGAGGACATTTCCTCGTCTAATTTATAAGCTGCTTCAGCAGTTGATTTTAATCGTTGAGAAATATCTTCTGGATAAGACCCTTGATATTTATAATTCAAAGTATGTTCAACGGTTGCCCAGAAATTCATCGCCAAGGTTCTAATTTGAATTTCTGCGATTAAATTTTTAGGTCCCTCAGGAAGATAAACTGTATAAGAAATTACCATGTGATAGGAGCGATATCCTGATGGTTTGGCGTTTTTAATGTAGTCGCGCTCTTCAATTACTTCCATATCATCCCGTGCATGGATTAAATCTACCACATTATAAATATCATCTACAAATTGACACACGATTCTAATTCCCGCAATATCCTGCATATCCGTTTCAATTACTTCAGGACTAATTACTCTTCGGGTCATTTTTTCTTTAATAGAGTCCACCGTTTTAACTCTACCAATTACAAATTCAATCGGTGAATGTTCACCTTTTGTCAAAAAACTCTGTCTAAGAGAACGAAATTTAACTTTAAGTTCACGTACAGCCTCAGTATAAGGCCATAAAAAGTTATCCCAATCTATGTCCATGAGAAAAAATTCCTTTCTTAACCAAACACTCACATTTTACCATATAATAATAAAAGAAAGATTGGAGAGAATTTTAAAATGACACAAAATCGCGAAATTGAAGCAAAAACAATTTTATCAAAAACCGTTTATCAAAACATTGTTAAAGCCTTTCCCGTAAAGGCCGACTTTAAACAAGAAAACTATTATTTTGATACTACTAAGAGTCTTTTAAAACATCACAAGATAGCTTTGAGAATTAGAATTTTCAAGGATCATGCCGAACAAACATTAAAAGTCCCTGATTTGCGTCCCGTTCAAAGCAAATTCCATGAAGTTATTGAAATAAATGATAAACTAGAATTACAGCAAGCTAGATCTTTAGTTAAGCAAGCTTCTAACGATGAAGAGATAACCTTTACTGGAACGGTGGGAGCTTATTTATCTAAACATTTCAGCACACAAAAATATCACTTATTGACATGGAGTAAAACTGAGCGTATTTTACTAAATGGACCAGAAAATTGCGAATTAACTCTAGATGCCACTTCTTACCCCGATAGATTCGAAGACTATGAACTAGAGATCGAAAATACTGATCCTGCACTTATCAAAAAAGTCTTATTAATGCTTGAAAAAGAATATAACTTTAAACAAACAAATTCAAACACTAATCAAAGTAAAATTGGACGTGCGTTTGCTCATCAGGATTAAAATGATATAAAATGATATATTAGAATATAATGTAGGTGTATATAAGCATATTTTTTGTTTATCAATTTGTCATTTGCTAAAGTATCAATGAATAAATTATTCAACAGAGGTGTTTTAATATGTATGAGATTTTTCTCTTTATCAACCCAATTGGCATCTATTGCTATGACATTGAAAAGCAAATTCAAGATACAATAAAAGAGCTAGACGTTGATGCATGTTATCATTTCGTCCCTATTACGAATATTAATGCAATCAAGGAAGATGTTTTTCGTAGACGTAAAGAATCTCAAAACGTCATTGAATTATCTAAATACACAATGGCTACCACGAGGGCTCTCCAAGATTACCATGCAATTAAGCTAACATATGGTAATAAGAAGGCTAGAAAATTCATCTTTACTCTTCAACAAAAATTATGTAAAGATTGCTCACAATATAACATTGAATTACCAGGTCAGGTAATTGATGAATTGGGTTTAAATTCAAAAAAGATAAATAGTGTAAAAGATGGTGATTATATTAATGACTCCATCCATCAAGATCAAAAATTAGCAGAACAATGGAATATTACTAAGACTCCAACTACTGTGATTTTTAAAGAAAATGATGAAAGTTGTGGAATTTTACTGGAAGGAACACTCAAACATGATGATCTAGTCAGTTTGTTAATCCCCGAACGTAAAATTATTGAACAACCTTCATTTTACGATAAAATGTTTTCAAATAATCATTTACGATTAATCTAAATATTGACTTACGCTATCGATGTCTCCAGGTTTGCGCCACTTCTCAAAGGGTGCATTAGGTAAAGATTCTAAAGAAAGATGTTTTTGATAAAGTTTTTTGGCAATCTCTAATCCTAATTTGCTTTTTTGCTTAATTTGAATCTGTAAATACTCGCGCTGCAAATTTGGATTAACATGATAGACATTAAAATTAGGTTTAAAGTTCCAAAATTTTTGAATCCCAAGATCATCCAAATCAAAGCTTGCTATTTGATAATGTAGCTTGCGTGTAACGGGTTCTTGTAAGATATTAAATTTTAATCGAAATTGATCCTGTGTTGGATCAATTTCCAAAAAATATTGACGCCACGATTGATTTTCTCTCATGAATATCAATTGTGTCGTTTTTATTTTGTCCTTTAAGTAGTGACGTTGACCCACAATCCAAATATCAGTAATCCCCACTTGCCGATATAGAGCATGTCGATGATTAAATTCTTCCGTACTCAAAGGAGCACATTGAACTTCAAATGCTAATTTAGGTGACGCCAACACATCGGCTCTAATTTGACCATCGGCTAATGGAATTTCAACTTGCGCATTAAATCCCGCAGCCGTTAGCGCAGATTTAAGCATCATTTTCGAATGATAGTGTTCTTCTTTTTCTCCCATCATATTATGGATTTTATTTAAATGTTTAAAAAATGGCATTTTTTGTTGAGAAATCACTAACATCATTCTTTTACTACAGCGTGGACAGCGGTAGTCTTCATAATTCAATCCCTTTTGATTGGTCATCACTAAATGAGCCTCATTAACGGCAGTTACTAATCTTTTATTTAACATTGCTGCGTACAAAATTATCGCCCCGTAATTAAGTACGCAAAAAAGGACGAGATTTCTCTCGTCCTTTATTTGTTGTTAACATGCTTTACAGAAATAAGTTCTAATACTATTTAATGCATCTCGATATAAAATGCATTTGCTGGTACGCTTAATCGCATCTAACTTTTCATCATTAATATTGATGCCGTATTCATTGGCGATAGCCCAAGCATCCGCTGGTTTTAATTCAGGGTAAATTTCATTAAGAAATGCTAACTCTAAGTAGTATTTGCCATCTTCATAATACAAGCTTGAGGCCAAATCATTCACTTTTAAGTTATCGGCTAATTCAATCAAAGCACCCAAATCGTCAAATTCATAAGCATGATGATTTTGAAATTTCCAAAATTCCTCTATTTCGCTATCAGAAAGTTCTTCTTCATCAACCAAATTAGGATCTGATAGATTCACTTTATCATCATCTTTTGGATTTAAATCAAAGAAGTGCGGTGCTTGAGGTTTATCTTTAGCCTCTTGTTGATCCATTGAATTTTCAGCGGCTTCTGGTTTCAACATCTTTTGAAAATCACCAGGTTTCATTCCATTTACTTTACTAATCAAGAGGTCAAGACCTCCATTATTAGGCATTACCTGGAAAGTTACTGGAACATTATTTCCAAAAGTATGATCAGTATCTACTTCATCAAGAATGGAATAAAAGAAACGTTGAATTTTTCCTTTATCCCCTAGTAAATCTAAAACTTTTAAGCCACGATCTTCAAGTTCTTTTTTATCAATTCTAACTCGAATAGTATTTTCATCTATACGATTAACTTCCATGATTGTCACCCCCATCAGTGGAATCTCTTTTATTGTAGCGTACTTTTCAGATAAAATAAAAGCGTTAGTCTTGAAAACTAGCGCTTTTATCGCCCTTTTTACAAGTCGGCGATCTTTTGAGCTTCTGCAAGTTCTAAACGACGTACTTTACGTGGTAGGAAGCGACGAATTTCATCTTCGTTATATCCAACCTGAAGTCTTCTATCGTCCATAATAATCGGTCTTCTCAACAAACTTGAATTCTTTTCAATTAAATCAAGCAATTGATCAATTGATAAATCATCTAAGTTAACTTTGAGTTGTTGAAAAGCCCTTGAGCGTGTAGAAATTATTTCTTCAGTCCCGTTTTCAGTCATACGAAGAATCTGAAGCAATTCAGCCTTCGTAAGTGGCTCTGAGAAGATGTTTCTTTCCTTATATGGAATGTCATGTTTATTCAACCATGCCTTCGCTTTACGACATGAAGTACAACTTGGTGATACGTATAAATTTACCATAAGCTCACGCTCCTTAGAACAAGCATTAACTTCCCTCAACTCATTAACAAGTATAACACATTGGCTTTCTTTTTATAAGTTGTTCTTTTTAAGATTTCATTGAATTACTTGTTATATCTAATAATAACGGTAAAGGGTGAATTATTTGTGAAATTTTTATTGATTAAACCATAAGTTTATAATTACTCCGGCCAAAAAAAGAAGATCAGGCAATTAATTACCTAATCTTCTTTTTGTTTACAAGTAAGCTACTTGATAAGCTTCTTCATTAAGTCTTCAACTAACTTTTCGTTTTCTTCAGCAGTTTCTGAAACGTAACATGCCTTGTTCGCTAATTCCTTAAGATCTTCAGTATTAAGCTTCTTCATCAAGCTTCTAATACGCAAGATTGAAGTTGCACTCATTGAGTATTCATCAAGTCCCATTGAAAGTAAAATTGGGAACATGATATTATCACCAGCAGCTTCACCACACATACCACACCAAATACCGTTTTCATGAGCACCATCAATAGTGTGCTTAATCAAACGAAGTACGGATGGGTTATATGGTTGGTACAAGTATGAAACATTATCATTACCACGGTCAGCAGCCATAGTGTATTGAATCAAGTCGTTAGTACCAATTGAGAAGAAGTCAACTTCCTTAGCAAATTGGTCAGCTAAAACAGCTGCAGCAGGAACTTCGATCATCATACCAACTTGTAAGTCGTCACTGATCTTAACGCCCTTCTTAACCAATTTATCCTTTTCTTCATTTAAGATAGCTTTTGCCTTGCGTAATTCATCTAAAGTACCAATCATTGGGAACATGATACCAAGCTTACCGTATGCAGAAGCACGAAGCAAAGCTCTTAATTGAGTACGGAAAATTTCTTCGTTCTTAAGTGAAAGTCTAATAGCACGAACACCCAAGAATGGGTTCATTTCTTCTGGTAAATCCCAGTAGTCAAGATGCTTGTCACCACCAATATCCATAGTTCTGATGATAACTTGCTTACCGTTCATACCTTCGATAACTTTCTTGTAAGCTTCGAATTGATCATCTTCGGTTGGGAAGTCTGAAGAATCCATGTACAAGAATTCGGTTCTGTATAAACCAATAGCTTCAGCACCGTTTTCGTGAACACCTGGCATATCGTTTGGAGTACCAATGTTAGCAGCAATGGTAAACTTCTTACCATCAGCAGTAACAGAAGGTTGATCCTTTAATTTACGCCATTCAGCTTTTTGCTTTAAGAAGTCTTCACCTTTTTGCTTGTATTCAGCAATTTGAGCTTCAGTTGGTTCAATGATTACATCACCATCAAGGCCATCAACGATTAACATTTGACCATTTTCAACATCCTTAGTGATTGAATCAGTACCAACAACAGCTGGAAGTTCAAGTGAACGAGCCATAATTGCTGAGTGAGCAGTACGACCACCAATATCAGTAACAAAACCCTTAACATATTTCTTGTTAAGTTGAGCAGTGTCACTTGGAGTTAAGTCGTGAGCTACAACAACAACTTCATGATCAATTGAAGCTGGATTTGGTAATTCTTTACCAAGTAAGTGGGCCATAATACGCTTTGAAACGTCGCGTACATCAGCTGCACGTTCTTGCATATATGGATTATCTGTCATTGATTCAAAAATTGAGATAAACTTTTGTGCAGTTTCATCAAGTGCAGCTTCGGCATTAATCTTTTGGCTCTTGATTTCATTTTCAATAGCGCCAGTAAATTCTGGATCATTCAAAATCATGAGGTGTGCTTCAAAAACTTGAGCTTCTTCTTCACCTAAGCTCTTCTTAGCAGTATCACGAATTTTTTCCACTTCTGCAGTTGAATCTGCGATAGCTTTCTTATAGCGAGCTACTTCATCTTCAACTGAATCTACTGTCTTTTTAGCAAATGAAAGATCAGGCTCTACCAAAAGATATGCTGGAGCAACGGCAATACCGTCACTTGCGGCAATACCTTTTAAAGTCTTGGTCATTATTCAGCTAAACCTTCTTTTTTCATAGTATCTGCAATTGCGTCCAATGCGTCCTTTTCGTCATCACCTTCAGCAGTGATAGTAACGTCAGCATTTTGACCAACACCAAGTGACATAACGCCCATGATTGACTTCAAGTTTACAGACTTACCGTTGTATTCCAAGTTAATGTCTGAACCAAACTTTGAAGCTGCTTGTACTAACAAAGTAGCTGGACGTGCATGAATACCTGTTTCTGCAATAATATGAAAATCGCGTTTTTCCATTGTGAATATCTCCTTTAAAATCAAAAAATTAAAACTGGTAATAAAATACCTATTCGGTACTAGATTATCATTTTTTCACGAATTGCACAACCATTATGTAACAGTTTTCATTATTTAATCATCGCTATTTACAGCGGTATAAATAATGCTTCCACCTCGTTGGGCTTTTCCTGTTATCGATTGCCGTTTTTCGTAATTTCTCAGAGTTTTTTGAAATTCAAAAGCGTTATTTGCTTCAACTTTATATTCCTTCAACTCTTTATTGACCAATTGGTCAAGAATTTTTTGATAATCCACTATTTTATCACCACACTTTTAAAAAGTTTATAATTTTTTATCATTGAATTCTACATTATATATTCTTTTTTCTAAAATATTACTATTTTTTGAAAGCATTATCACATTTTCTCTTACAAAAAATAAGCATTTTTGCAGTTTAGCACTTGACATTAAAGAGTGCTAATTATACAATTCTATTGAAACTCTAAGCGAAAGGCGGTAAAAAACTATTGCTTTGTCAAAATTGTAATAAACGCCCTGCTGCTATTCATCTTTTTACAAAGGTGAATAGTCAGAGCCGAGAAATTGATCTATGTCAAAAATGCTATCAAAAGTTAAGAAACGAACAAGGAAATATAAATATGAACAACAATAATGAATTCTTTGGCGACTTTGATGACTTATTTAACGCATTAAATGGAAATAATCGCAATGCCGCTAATAATATGAATAATAATGGCCCAGAAATGCAAATGGGAAGAGGCGGAAATGGTGGCAGCCAAGGTGGTCGTTCCCTTCTTGATCAATATGGTACAGATTTAACTGCTCTTGCTAAGCGTGGCAAGATTGATCCTGTTATCGGCCGTGATCAAGAAATTGCTCGTGTAATTGAAATTTTAAACAGAAGAACTAAAAACAACCCAGTTTTAATCGGTGAAGCTGGTGTCGGTAAAACTGCCGTAGTAGAAGGATTAGCCCAACAAATTGTTGATGGTTCAGTGCCTGCTAAGTTACAAGATAAAAAGATCATTTCATTAAATGTAGTTTCTCTTGTACAAGGTACTGGGATCCGTGGCCAATTTGAACAAAGAATGGAACAATTGATTAAGGAACTTCAATCAAGAAATGATGTCATTCTCTTTATTGATGAAATCCATGAAATCGTTGGTGCTGGTAACGCTGAAGGTGGAATGGACGCTGGTAACATTATTAAGCCAGCTTTAGCCCGTGGTGAACTTCAGTTAGTAGGTGCTACTACTATTAAGGAATACCGCGATATTGAAAAAGATTCTGCTTTAGCAAGACGTTTCCAACCAGTTGAAGTTAAAGAGCCATCAATTGACGAAACTATTCGAATTCTTAAAGGTATTCAAAAACGCTATGAAGATTACCACCATGTAAAATATACTGATGAAGCAATTGAAGGTGCTGCTAAACTTTCAGCTCGCTACATTCAAGATCGCTTCTTGCCAGACAAGGCTATTGATCTTTTAGATGAAGCTGGTTCAAGAATGAACTTAACTATCCCTTACGTAGATAAGGAAAAGATGCAGGAACGTATTGAAGCAGCTCAACAATTGAAGCAAGATGCCTTGAAGAATGAGGATTATGAAAAGGCCGCTTACTACCGTGATCAAATTGAAAAGTACGATAAGATGAAGGATCAAAATGTAGATCCTGACAAATCTCCTATCATCACTGATAAGATCATGGACAAGATTGTTGAAGAAAAAACCAACATCCCGGTTGGTGATATCCAAAAACAAGAAGAGAACCAATTACAAAACTTGGCTTCTGATCTTGAAGGTCATGTTATTGGTCAAAACAAAGCAGTTGAAAAGGTTGCCCGTGCTATTCGTCGTAACCGTATCGGTTTTAACAAGTCTGGTCGTCCAATTGGCTCATTCCTCTTTGTTGGACCGACCGGGGTGGGTAAAACTGAACTTGCTAAACAACTTGCTAAGCAAATGTTTGGTTCAAGCGATGCCATGATTCGCTTTGATATGTCCGAATACATGGAACAATATTCAGTTTCTAAATTAATCGGTTCTGCACCTGGTTATGTTGGTTATGAAGAAGCTGGTCAATTAACTGAACAAGTTCGTCATAATCCATACAGTTTAATCTTACTTGATGAAATTGAAAAAGCTCATCCAGATGTAATGAACCTCTTCTTACAGATTCTCGACGACGGTCGTCTAACCGACTCTCAAGGTAGAACTGTTTCCTTTAAGGATACAATTATCATCATGACTTCAAATGCTGGTCAAGGCATTAAAAACGCCAGCGTCGGCTTTGCAGCTGAAAATAGTGAAGAAGAAAAAGAATCTGCTAGAAATTCAATGACTCAATTCTTTAAGCCAGAATTTTTAAACAGACTTGATGATGTAATTGAATTCAATGAATTAGACAAGGAAGATTTAATTAAGATTGTTAACTTGATGCTTGATAATACTAATAATATGGTTAAGGATCAAGGTCTTCACATTGATGTTACTGAAAAAGCCAAAGAAAAGCTTGTTGATGAAGGATTTAACCCCGCAATGGGTGCTCGTCCACTTCGTAGAACTATTCAAGAAGAAATCGAAGACAAGGTGGCTGATTACAAGCTTGATCACCCAACCAGTAAGAATTTACTCGCTGATGTTAGCGATGATCAAATCACAATCAGTGACAAGGACGAAAACGTTGAAGTAAACAATTCTGAAGACTAAAAATTCAAACTTCAGCTACAAAAGAGGGATGTTAATCATCCCTTTTTTATATATTTTTTGAGATATTTTTTGCTTTATAACTTCTAAATTAGGGTATACTAAAGTTGAAAACAAATAGTACAAGAAACGGGTGAAAGTATGCACTTAATTGATGTAACTAATAGTTATGCAGATTTAGTTCACAGTCAACTCAACACAACCAACGCTACTTACGTAAAAGTGTATTCTCTTGGCAATACTTCCGTAATTTATACAGAAAGTAATACGGGAATCGGAATTGTGTTAGAAAATCATGATCGACGTATCCGTGAAGAAGAAGTTGAATTTGTGATTAAGCGACTAGTAAAAGATACTGACACAACTTACACATTAACTGTTGATAAAAGTCGTCACGTGGTTGAAATCCATATCGACAAATAAAAATGAGCTAGGATGTTTCCTAGCTTATTTTTTTAGCAATTGGTAGCATATATTATCTTTATTTAAGTTATATTTTTGAAAAATTTGTCCTAATAATACATTGAAATGTTCAATATGTTTATTTTGATTTTTAGATGAAAGTTCCTCACTAATCTTTGTCAAAATCTGCTCCTGAACTCTTTCATATTCTTGAGCAGTATCGGGAGAAGCGCCAATTTCTTTCATTAATCCATTTAAAAAATTTAGCTTGGTATCAAATCCAAGTTTATAAGAATAGGCCATTTTTCCAATCAGATTATGTTTGTCAGGATGAACATCTAAATAGGGAATCAAATTCAAATTATCTAAATCAAGATCAGGATTTGTTAATCCCTTAAATTTCAATAGATTCAGAAAAAAATCATAGAAGTCCCCATAAAAATCATCACTAAAAAATTCAAATCGGGGATCATCTTTATCTATTATTTGTTTTTGTAAAATTGCCCTTAGCTCATCATTCATCATCTTTATCCTTCATAAAACTTGTATTATCAAACAATCCTGACAGCTTACCCCATCCCTTATGATCGGGAAATTTATTTCTTAAAGTATGGAATTTTTCTTCAGCTAGTTTCTTAAATTCATTCTTTTGCCCCATTCTTTCTACCAAATTAGCCAAATCGTTAGATTTAGTCAACAATTTATGTTCATTTTGACTTTCAGTTAAAAAAGCTTCATCTATTTTACGCAATTTCAAATTACCATTTTTATCAAATTGGTAGCCACCCCATATATGTTGCTTAATAGGATTATTTAAAGGCACACTGTCAACATATTGCAATTTTCCAACCATATGATGAGTGGCAGTTATTCCCAGCGTTACTGGATCATAAATATCAACATAATTAAAAATCTTCGATCTAATCTTAGCAACTCGACTTCTTTGCTTTTGATTAAGGAGTAGCCAGATATTCGTCCCCTCATATAGATATACCGTAATAATTCTTTCGGGATGACGACAATTTGCTAATGCATATTGCGCATTAATTGAGCCCAATGAATGACCATAAATATAGACATGAGCATGAGGAAATTGATGAATTGTCTTATTTAAAAAATCAGCCGCAGTTTTTAACTGACTTGGAATCTTGCGCTCACGAATTAATAGCGCTAACAAAATTGGTAAATTAGTTCTTAACCATTCGTCTCGCCAAGTCTGTGGATTGCCGCGCACAAAGCCATAAGAACCTTTAAACAAAATTGTAATTTCATTGGAATTAGCAATAACAAATGCACGCATCCCATCTTCAGCATAAACTGACTTAACGACAGTTCCAATGTGAAATTTCCCTACTTTAACTTGTTCGCCTAATTCTAATTCATCGTAGGCTTTTCTTGTTAACTGAATTCGATCATAATCTGTAAGTTGTTTATTAATATCCATAATTTTGCCCAAAAAAATACTAACCACATTAAATATAACATGTGGTTAGCCTTTTTTAAAAAATATTAATCGTATCTTTTACTTAAGTAATTAGCAATTTGTGATAAGCAGAAACATACAATGAAGTACATTACAGCAATAATTACATACATTGGAATTAAATAAGTCGTATTTTGACTATAGATAATTTGAGCGTGGTATAACAATTCTGGCAACACAATAATTGTTGCAAGTGAAGTATCCTTAACCAAAGATACAAACTGGGACAGTAACGCCGGAATCATGTTATGAAGTCCCTGTGGCACAACAACGTGATACATTGCTTGACCAAATGTCATCCCATTTGATCGAGCACCTTCCATTTGACCATCGGGAACCGCGATAATCCCACTTCTAACGATCTCACATAGCATTGCCCCTTCAAATATTACCAAGGCAATAATCGATGCGGTAGTTGGATTCGTGACAATTCCCATCTGTGGCAGCCCAAAATAGGTAAAGAAGATAATCAGCAAGAGGGGCAAATTACGAATGATATCAACTATAAAACCCACAATAGCGGAAACATATTTGATCTTCATATATCTAATTAAGCCTAAAAATAAGCCCAAAATAAAGCTCAAAACAATTGAAATAAGCGAAACATAGATTGTAACCCACAAACCTCGCAATAAGAAGTGAATATCAATCCATGAATAAGCATGAATAAAAGTTTCCATTTTTCTTCCTTTCTTTAAATACTAGTCTGCAAGTTTCTTTTCTAAATGACGCATGTAATAACTAAGAGGGAGAGTCAAAATTAAATAAAAGATTCCCACGATCACATAAGTATCAATCGTTCTAAAAGTAGCAAAAGCAATTAACTGAGCTTGATACATTAAATCAAATCCTGCAACAAAGGCTAAAACTGATGAGTTCTTAACCAAGTTAATGAATTGGTTACCAAGTGGTGGAATAACTATCTTCATAGCTTGTGGCAAAATTACATATCTCATGGCTTGAGTGTAAGTCATTCCGTTAGATCTGGCACCTTCCATTTGACCATCCCCAACAGAGTTAATTCCTGAACGCACTGTTTCAGCAATAAATGCAGAAGTATATAAAGTTAGTCCAATTGTTCCAGCCGCAAAACCGGAAAGTTTGATGAAGAATCTTGGAACAATCAAGTAAAAAATCATAACAATTACTAGTAATGGGATATTTCTAAAGACGGCAATATAGATTCTAGCAACTACTTTACCAAATTTTGGTGGAGCAACTTCCAATAATGCGAAAACAACTCCTAATATCAAGCTAAAAATTAAGGCGATGATACTACACAAAATTGTATTCCAAAATCCAGTTAAGAAACTAGACCAGTTGTCGGTTATAATTTGCCACATTATTTTTCCATCTCCTTAACATTTAATCCTGGTATACCCTTAAACCACTTATTAATCAAGCGGTCATAGGTACCGTTTTTCTTTAATTCGTCTAAAGCCTTATTAATGTGCTTAACCATGCGAGTTTGGCCTTTATTTACGGCAATACCGTATGGAGCATTTACATAAACTCCACCTACCATTTTATAACCTGGATTTTCTTGTGCAATACCCGCAAGCAATCCATTATCAGTAGTTAAAGCTACCCCTTGCTTGGCCTTTAAAGCTGACATGGCTTGGCCATAGTCATCATATTGCAAAACTCGCGCCTTAGGAGCAAACTTATGAACATCATCAACCGCGGTAGTTCCTTTAACTGCCAAAACAGTTTTTCCATTCAACTGACGAACATTTTTTATTTTACTATCATCAGGAACTAACAAAGATGATCCAGCTGGGAAATATGGCTTACTAAAACTTACTTGCTTTTCACGTTCTGGAGTAATAGTCATCGTTGCTAAAACTGCATCGATATTATGATTCTTCAAGAGCGGGATTCGAGTGTTAGCAGTAGTTGTTAAAAATTCAGCTTTTCCGTTCTTTCCAAGAATTTGCTTAGTTAATGCATGAGCTAAATCAACTTCAAATCCTTCAATTTTCCCAGTTTTAATATTAGTTAATCCAAACAATCTAGTGTCGGCTCTAATTCCCCAACGAATAGTCTTTGTTCGTTCAACATCTTGATAAGTATCATCTAATCGGTTTTGGCATCCTGCTAAAACAAATACAGCAAAAAATGCAATGCTCAGCAGAATATATCGTTTTGCTTTTTTCATAATCTTTCATCCTAGTCTTTTGAAATAACCTTGCTCAAAAACTCTCGTGCACGTTCAGTATTAGGATGATCAAAGAATTCTTCTGGTTTTCTATCTTCTAAAACTTTACCAGAATCGAAGAAAATCAAACGATTACTTACTTTCTTAGCGAAGCCCATTTCGTGAGTAACTACTACCATAGTAATTCCTTGGTCAGCAACAAACTTCATAACATCAAGTACATCTTGAATCATTTCAGGGTCAAGCGCACTTGTAGGTTCATCAAAAAGAATAACCTTTGGATTCATTGCAAGTGATCTAGCAATGGCAACACGTTGTTTTTGACCACCAGAAAGTTGACGTGGGTAAGAATCAATCTTATCAGCCATTCCAACCTTTTCAAGATATTTCATAGCGATCTTCTTATTTTCGTCATCTGGACGCTTTAAAACGATCTTTGGTGCCAACATAACATTTTCTAAAACAGTGTGGTTGTCATAAAGATTAAAGTGTTGGAAAACCATCCCTACATTTTTACGAATTTTGTTAATATCGGTTTTCTTATCAGCCAAATCATAGCCTGTAACAATTAATTGACCGCTGTTAATTTTTTCAAGTCCGTTTATTGTACGGATTAAAGTACTTTTACCAGAACCGGATGGTCCAATAATAGAAACAACTTCACCTTCATTAATTGTTAAATTAATGTCTTTTAAAGCATGAAATTTACCATAATACTTATCAACATTCTTAAAATCTATAATTGCACTCATAAGTTTTTACCTTTCCTTTGCTAAAATTAAAAAGCCAAATACGATAATAGTTCTATTCTAACCTTTTTTAAAATAAAGAAAAACTATATCCAACTCAAAAAATGATACATTCTATACCCAAGAGCATCTTTTTATTCGTCTTTAAGTCCCATTTTTCTAAAATTAGGTAAATAAAAAAGTCAATCATCCGTAAATCAGGACGAAAGACTTTTTCTCCGCGGTACCACCTAAATTGTCTAATTAAAGACCTACTTAAAAAATCAAGCACAAATAATGCTTTCGCGGCTTGATAACGTACCGTTGACGTCTCGGCTTACTATAGGATTTACTATTTCGGCGAGCTGCTAAAAAGTGTTTTTCAATGATTCAGGGTTTACTAGTTTCTCACTATCACTAGCTCACTTTGAAAGATAAACCATTTACTCCTCTTTTTCATGGCCTTTTTTAGTTTTTGCTAAAGTAATTTTAATAAGAATTAGGAAAAAAAGCAAGCTTTTTTAAATTTTCAGCCAAAATCTTAAAATTTAAGTGCTTACATCTCCTCAAAAGCCTTTTCTAAAGGGATTCGCATGTAGTATTATTATATACAGTATGCAAAAAGGAGTAAGCTGCAAATGAATCAACCTGAAAAACCTATTATTATTGGGATCACTGGCGGGTCTGGAAGTGGTAAAACTACGATTGCACATGAAATCGCAAATCAAATTGAAGCTAATGACAGAATCGTAATTATGACCCAAGATTCTTACTATAAAGACAATACTGGTTTGCCAATGTCAGAACGTCAAAAAATCAATTATGATCATCCTAACGCTTTTGACATGCCGCTTTTAGAAGCTCAATTGAATCAATTACTTCATAGAAAACCAATCGAAATGCCTACCTATGACTTTACTGAACATACACGCAGTGATAAAACGGTTCACATTAATCCAGCTGATATTATCATCTTGGAGGGTATTTTAGTTTTATTCAACGAAGAAATTCGCAATCTCATGGATATTAAGGTTTATGTAGATACTGATGATGACATTCGTTTTATTCGTCGTCTAGAACGTGATATGAAGGAACGTGGCCGTTCTCTTGATTCGGTAATTAATCAATATTTAACTACGGTCAAGCCAATGTATCACCAATTTATTGAACCTACTAAGCGTTATGCAGACATTATCATTCCTGAAGGCGGAGAAAATAATGTAGCTATTGATATGCTCACTACTAAGGTTAGATCAGTTTTAAATCGAACTCACAAAAACTAATAAAAGCTAGGTTTTATACCTAGCTTTTTGCTTACTATTGAATAACCGGTTTTAGAGATCTTTCAAATAAATTGGTGATCAGTTTTACCAAAACACCATCAAAAACAAGGGAAGAAATCACACCAGTAATAAACATTACAATTTGAAGATCAATGGAATACTTGTACCAGCCATACAAGAAATATGATGGGACAAAACCGCCAATACTAGCAAAAAATGCTCCGGTTAAGACGCTACTCCAAGAAAAAGCTTGATAACGAGATTTTTTAGGGAAAAAGCCAATTTCATTAGTAGCTCCTTGAATTAAACCTTCTAATACAGTTAATGCGCCCCATTGACCTCCAATAGCCATTTCTACAATTGAAGCGAGCAATTCACCAATTGTTCCTGAACCAGGCGTAGGCACAAAATACATCGCAAGTGGTGCAGCCATGTACCACAATCCTGAAAAGATAGTATCCATTACTGGAGCATAACCTGTTGGCAACAAAGAAATTTTAGCTACATTATAAATATTATTAAAGCCATAAGTATAAATGACTCCCATAATAATTCCAATTAAAGCAACTAAAATAATAGACTTCACATTCCATTTTGATGATCTTGTAAACATAAAAAACTCCTTTTAACTAACACAAATAAGTCAAAAGGAGCTTAAAATTCTCTTCTAGTATTGCACTTTCCTTTCGCAAGCATTACCTTGTTCAAGTTCAAAGGGTATATCTCAGCTAAAATAGCACCCCTAGTGACTTATCTTTATGACGGACTCATTATAACACTAAGTCCAACCAAATGAAACGTTTTCATTAATCAAAAGCAGTTTGATCAGTATAAAGCTTATAATAAAAGCCTTTTTGAGCTAAAAGCTCTTCATGATTCCCTTGTTCAATTACTCTTCCTTGCTTCAAAACAACAATTTTGTCTGAGTTAAGAATTGTCTTAAGACGGTGAGCAATCACAAAGCTAGTTCTACCCGCAATTACATGATCCATTGCTTTTTGAATATTTTCTTCAGTAACCGTATCAACGTTTGAAGTAGCTTCATCCAAAATCAAAAATGCTGGGTCTGTTAAAAGAGTTCGCGCAATTGAGATCAACTGTTTTTGTCCAGTAGAGAAGACGGAATCACTTTCAGACACTTGAGTTTCATATCGATCTGGCAAACTCATAATAAAGTCATGGATATTTGCTTGCTTAGCCGCCTTCACAACTTCTTCCATAGGCGCCTCTGGCTTCCCATAGCGAATATTATCCGCAATAGTTCCCGTAAATAAAATTGAATCTTGTAAAACAATACCCACATTATTTCTCAATGATTCTAGTTGAATATCTCTAATATCTGTACCATCAAAGGTAATTTTTCCAGAGTTAACATCATAAAAACGATTGATCAAATTCATGACGGTAGTTTTCCCAGATCCGGTTGGACCAACTAGTGCTACCGATTTTCCTTTATCAACTGAAATACTTACATCATGCAAAACTTCTTTATCTTTTACATAACCAAAGCTAACATTTTCAAGTTTTAAGCTCTTCTTTAAACCATCAATCTTCTTACCATTTGGCACTTCGTCTTCATCTTTTTGAGATTCTACATTAGCCAATCTCTTAGCTCCTGTTAAAGCTAATTGAATCATGGAATAAATAGAAGTCAATTGAGTTAATGGTTCAAAATAAGTTTGTGAATATTCCACGAAAGTTACAATCAAGCCAAGTCCTACAGCTGCAGTTACTTGATGAGACATGATCATCCACGCGCCCATGGCAATCACAATGGCCAAGTTTAACAAGTTAAAACCATTCAAAAGCGGGAATAAAATTCCTGAATAGAATTGGCCTTTGAACATTGCTGAACGCACTCGATTATTATACTTTTTGAAATCTTTGACTGAATCTTCACGCAAACCATTAGTAATAATTACTTTTTCACCATTGATTTGTTCAGTAATGTATCCATTCAAGTCACTGATTTCATCCTGCTGTTTATCAAGATAAACACGTGCCTTCTTCATAATGACTACACTAATAATCAAAATAAAAGGTGTTGTTGCAATCGTTGTTAAAGCAAGCTGACGATTTACCACAAACATAATGATGATGGTCCCAATAAATCTTATTCCCTGGGAAATAACTTCAAAGATAGCATTATTCATCGCATTGAAAATGTTATCTAAATCTGAAGTAAAAAGTGATAACAATTTACCATCTTGATGTGTATCAAAATAACGTACTAACATTCTTTGGAATTTAGAAAACAGATTTTCACGCATATCATTGGTGGAATCTGCATTGAATTTTGACATTACCATCCAAGCAATAAAAATGGCCACCATACTCAAGCAGTAAAAGAAGAGCATTGAGCCTAAAGCACTATAAAAAGTTGATAAACTAGCTGTTCCTTTTTTCAAATCACCAAGATAAGTAGTTAAATCGGTCACTGCTCGACCTAAATAAGTTGGCGCAATAACTGCTGCTCCACTAGATACAAGTGATAAAAGGACAACAATTAAGACACCTTTCCAGTAAGGCTTTAAGTATTTGTAAAAATATTTAAGAGCTTTCTTAGTGTCACTCATTACTTTTCACCCCCAGCATTTTTTGCTCGTTGCGTATTATAAATTTCTTGATAGACAGTAGAAGTCTTGAGAAGTTCCTCATGCGTTCCTTGAGCTACCAGTTTGCCTTCATCAAGCACTAAAATAGTATCCGCATTTTTAACAGAAACAATCTTTTCCGCAATGATAAAAGTTGTAGTATCAGGCAATTCATGTTCTAAGGCTTCTTGAACCTTCTTTTCTGATTCTGCATCAAGAGCAGAAGTTGAATCATCCAAAATCAAAATTGGTGATTTGGAAATTAATCCTCTGGCAATTGAGAGACGTTGCTTTTGTCCTCCAGAAAAATTAGCAGAGCGTTCTTCTACTTCATGATCAAAAGAATCGTTATAACGCTGAATAAATTCGCTAGCTTGTGCCATGTCGGCCGCTCTTTGTAATTCATGGAGTTTAGCACGAGAATTACCTTGTTTAAGATTACTTGCAATTGTTCCTGAGAATAAAATTGCCTTTTGTAAAACAAAAGCGACAGTTTTTCTTAAGCTTTCCTCACTAACGTCTCTTAAATTATGACCACCAATTTCGACTTTACCTTTAGTTGGATCATAAAGTCGCGCAATCAACTGAGCTAAAGTAGATTTCCCTGAACCAGTTGCTCCAACAATTCCGACCATTTTTCCAGCAGGAATTTTGAAAGAAATATCTTCTAAAGTAGCTTTATCTCCATCAGGATAAGCAAAGGAAACATGGTCAAATTCAACGCTTCCGCCCAGGGGTTTTTTAGAAGCTTTTTCATTAAATTTAACTGTTGGTTCGGCTTTTAAAATTTCATCAATTCTCCCGAGAGAAATCGTCGCACGCGCAAACTGCATCATTACCATTCCGGCAATCATTACAGCCCACAAAAGTGTCAAAACATAATTTACAAAAGGACTAATAACAGTTACATCACTTGGATGAGCGGTAATAGTTTGACCAATGAGGTAGACAACTAAAGTAATTACTAAATATGCAACCAATTGGAAGGCCGGCATAACTGCTGAAAACCAATATCCAATTACAATATTGTAATCATTTAGCTTGTTAGAAGTTTGATTAAACTTTTTGATTTCTTGTGGACCTTGATTAAATGACTTAACCACACGTACACCTTGCAAAGTTTCCTGGGCTTGGTTAGAAATTTGGTCCATCTTTGCTTGGTACTTTTCAAACAAAGTATTCATTCTTTTTAATACAAAAAAGCCAAAACCAAAAATCAGAGTCACCATTAAAATAGTAGCCCACCAAAATCTCGGGATAATGATAATACAAAAAATAAACGATCCTACAATTAAAATTGGCATTCTCAACATCTGCATAAATAATTGCATAATCATGTTCATAATTTGGTTCATATCATTGATTAAACGCGTAGTTAATGAACCAGCAGAGAATTTTTCAATATTTTCTAAAGAAAAGCTCTGAATTTTAGCATATGTTTCTTCTCTAAGGTCACTGGTTACGCCTTGAGCTAAACGCGAAGCATAATAAACATTAAAAATTCCGGCAATAATTGCAGTTATTCCCAATGCAATCAATAAAATCCCATCTTGAATTACACTTTGTCTTTGCTCTGCCATCAGTGCTTTTTGAATATTTTCAAGCAGCTTGGGTTGATACAATCCTGATAACGCTGAAACAAGAATTGATATCAAAGCAAAAACAAGGTCTTTTTTATAATTTTTAAAATGTGGAATCAGTATTTTAAATGAATTCACTTAATCGCTCCCTTCCTTCAAATACTGCCAAAAGGTATTACTCCATTCTTCATTAAGCTCTGTGAGTAATCTCATCTTTTTAGCCCCCAACTTTTGAGCCGTTTTTTCTTCGATTTTAAACAAAGAAGCCATTTTAGTCCTAGCATATTTCATCCCGCGGTCAGTTAACTTACAAAATTTTGTTCGTTTATCCTCAGGATCAGTCATTAATTCCAAATAACCATTTTCTTTTAAATAATGAATACCTTTGTTAATAGATTGCTTAGGCATCCCCGTCACTTCAACCAGGTCTTTTTGAGTAAGTTTGTCACGAATTATCAACTCATACAAAATCACACTCAAATAATTAGTAAGATCATTTTGATGACTCCATTCCTCATAACCCTTACTGCCATGTATGATTGCTAAATTTAACTTTTCTGTTTCACTAATCTCCATCTCTCTCACCGCTTTCTAAAATTAGTACCTGTATGTACAATTAAGAATGTATTTTAGTATGTGTGGAGACTATTGTCAAGACAAAAAAATAAGGACCTTTCGATCCTTATTAATAACTAAACTAGTTCATTTAACAATGTTATTTCCATCCATCGTCTTCATATACATAATATTTTTAGCACGCGTATTCTTTTCTAGATGACCTTGACGACTTTGATTAAATAAAACATTGTCACCATCAAGTGTATCTAGAACATAACCATAGTCATCATCCTTGACACCCTCAACTTCGTTATCACCTTCGCTATTTCTGACATAATATTTTCCATTAAGATGGCTATCCCATAACTTAAAGTTTCCATCAATAATGTTCATACTGCCAGAATCTAAGTTCATTCTCTTCATATCGGCATCACCATCATCAATTTGAACGGCAACACTGATCAAATCAGAATTATCAGACTTAAAGTCACCATCTAAAGCAAAAATTTCACCCGCATGGATTGTGCTATCTTCAACGTTAATATCACCATCGCCGCTCTTAATGTAAAGATTGTTAACATTAAGCTTTCTTAATTTGATATCACCATCAAGAGAAGTAATATTTACCTTATCTAGTTCAGTACCTTTAGGAACCGTAATTTCCACGCCGAGGTCATAACGGTGATTTAGTTTATAAATATAATCTTCAGATTCATCAATATTTTGTTCAACATTCATTGTATTCCCAACAAGCTCAACCTTAGGAATTTCTTCTTTAATTCCTCTAAAGATTACTTCAAAACGATCCCCTTCTTCAATACGAGTATCGCTATCAAGTAAACGAATATTTAAATTAGTAAATTCTTTGCTAGAAAGACTGTGCTTAATAATATCTTCGTCAGTAATACGCTTCATTTTCTTTTCTAACATTCTAGACCCTCAATTCTACTATTTACTATCTACAAATCACTTTAATTATAGATTATTTAAGGTACTAACACACACTATAAGCACCTACAGAAATTTACCAGAATATAACTATAACTTTTTCCTTAATCTCTCTAAATATTTTTCGTGCTTTAATGTATCCACCGGATTCTTATTAATAAAGAAGTAAAGAACCGTTGCTAAAAGTGCAACTCCCAATCCAACAATTAAAGTTTTCCAAGTAAAATTAGTTACCATGTAACAGGAAATAATTAAAGCCAAAATTGGAATAGTATAGCCACCTGGCAATTTAAAGCCGTGGTTTGGAAACTCATCAGTATGCTTAAATTTAATAACTGCCAAAATCGATGGAACGTATTGAATAAAGGAAGCAAGCACAATGCAGGAAACCAAGAACAAGTATGATTGAGTGATCAAAACCATAGTTACACCTGCACTCAAGAGAATTGAAATCCAAGGGGCATCATATTTATTTTTCTTACCAACCCATTTAGGAAGCATTCCATGTTCATTAGCCAAAGAAGCAATTAAGGCAGGCGTATTAAAGGAGCTGGCAAATGCTACTCCAAAGATACTTGTAAGCATCCCGATAATTACAATAATATAGCCCCAATTTCCGACAGCTTTTTGAAAAGCTACCGCAATCGGTGTACTGTAATTGGACATGCGACTTTCCAAAATTCCGATAGCTACAATTAACATCAAGGAATATGAAAGAAAGCTTTTTGGGAATTACACTTTTTTGCCATAATAGTCCACACTTTCACATAATTTATTGATTAATCCCTTATAACTTCACAATAAGACTTACAATATTTAAATGCAACTAATTTGAATATGACAAAAAACACCTCACCATGGACAAGTAAGGTGTTTTCATCAGGAGTAATCAATGAATAATTATGTAATTTTTAACTTATGCTAGTAGGGCAACTACTAACGGAGCCATTACAGTTAGGAAAATATTACCCAGGGCATAAGTTGGACTATAACTTAATGCAAAGACTGTTGAATCTGTTTCTGCATTAACTGCATTTAAGGCAGCTGTAATAGTACCAGATCCACAAAGTGAACCAATATTATCAACAATGTTCATCTTTAAGACAAATCTACTAAATAATAAAGTAAGTAAGTGTGGAAGAATTGATACTAAGGCACCAATTACAAATACAAGCCAACCCATTTCTTTCAATGCAGTTACGAATCCGCTGCCGGCTTCCAGACCGACAACGCCGATGAATAGGTTCAAACCTAAGCTTTTAAGTAACCATCTAGTTGATGGTGGGATAACACCGATGTTAGGGTGCTTTTCTTGTAACCAGCCAAAGTACAAACCAGCAAACAAAGCACCTCCACCACCACCAAGAGTTAATGGAATTTTATGAATATTAATTACAATAGCACCAAGTAAGATACCTAAGAAGATACCAATTGATAAGTAAATGACATCGGTCTTTTTACCTACAGCTTTTTCATAACCAATTGTCTTGACACTATTAGCTAAATAATTCTTAGGTCCAATGATCGTAATATGATCTCCAACCGTTAATTTAGTATAGTCAGTAACTGGTTGATCATCATGTTTTGCAGAATCAATTAGAACGCCATTATTCAACATTTTTTCCAACTTGTTATAGTTGTAATCTTTAGTTAGTAGGATAGTTTCTTTCTTTAAATCGATCGGAAACTTATTAGCATCTAATTCTGATAATTTATGGTCTTCATCAGCAAATTTAGCAAATGCCTTAATACTACCTACTACTATAATTGCATCCTTTGCTTTCAGAATTGTAGAGGAAGCCGTTAACATCTTTCCATCTCTTACAACTTCTTCAATTACCAATCCTTCATTATTATCATCAAAGCTTATAAGATTCTTACCGATAAATTCACATCCATTTTCTAATTCAAAGGCTCTTACACGAATATTAGCTGAAACTCTAACTCCAACATTACCAGTTTGAATATGATTTTTCTCAATATACTTTTTAGTAGCTTCTCTCAAGTTAACTCGTAAAATTGCTGGAGCAATGTTCTTTAAGAAAATCAGCACACCAACAGTACCAAATACATAAGTTAATGCATAAGCAATTGCTACTTGAGACATGGCAGCTGTTTTAGCGGCTTGTGAAATGTGTAATGCTTCAATGGCTGAATTTGCCGTACCAATACATGCGGATTGTGTTAAGGCACCCGCAATAATACCACCAGCTTCACCAAATTTAATGTGGAAGAGTTTGAACATTCCAAACGCAACTACAAAGGCAATTACGGTGAAAACAACACTTTGAATAATGAATTTTACACCTTTTTTCTTAAAAGTGTCGATAAAGGCAGGCCCAACTTCATATCTGATGGTAAAAATGAATAGATCAAAGAATAAGTTCTTAACTACAGGGGCAATTTGGAATTTACCCATTTGCCCGATAACCAATCCCACTAGCAGTACCCCAACAGTAGCACCTAGCTTAAAGCTTTTAATATGGAATTTACCAAGCCAATAACCTAGACCCAAGGTAAGAAAAATAGCTACAGAAGGATTAGTCAAGAAGAAATTACATATTGAATGCCACATGACTCAATTCCTCCCTTTATTATTTATTTTGCTTTTTTTCATACTCTTCATGATATTCTTTCAAAAGTTCCATTACTTGTTTACCAATCAAAGCATAATCGTCAGTTGGTAAGTTAGCTTGTGAAACTCTTAATTCACCCGGCTTTGCACCAAAGCCGACACCATCAACCAAGACGACGCCATTCTTTTTGGCTAATTCAAGTAAGAAGTCTACTTGTTGGAAATCATCTGCTAAGTAATCTCTAAATTTTTTACCATACTTCTTTTCAGCCAAACGATAAATATCGATTAGTGAGTAGTAATGGGTATTGGTATCAGTTTCATCTTCTGGAGCATTCATAGCTTCATGTAATTGATTATATCTTTCACTAACCAATTTTCTAGCAATGTCGATATATGGATCATCACTACCACCATTTGTTGAAGTAAGCATGTGACATAATGAGAAAAGAGTTTCCATAATTTGTTGTGGCGTGGACAAACCTGCAGTGTGATAAAGTCCAATGGATCTACTGTCGGCACATAAGCGATCAATAAATTTCATTTTATCTGGATCTAAAACAACAGAGCTGTAACGTTTATGCAATTGCTTTAATTCATCTTCTGGTAGATTGGCAATATTATGATCAAAAACATTGTCCTTATTTAATCCAATTACACCTAAACGCCAACCTGTACATCCATATAACTTTGAATATGAATAAACTAGCATCGTATTATATGGAACTACACTATAAATACTCTTGAAGTTAGGAACAAAGGCACCATATACTTCATCACTAATAATCATTAAGTTAGGATTCTTTTTAACTACTTGACTAATGGCATCCAAAGCATTCTTATCAAATTCCTTTGAAGTTGGGTTAGTTGGATCAACAACAATCAAAGCCTTGATTGATGGATCATTCAGTTTTTCAATTTCTTTTGGCTCGATTTCCCAGTTATTCTTCTCATATGAGTGAAGGTCAACTTCCACTAATTGATAATCTCTTAATTCTGGAATTCTTAAGTATGGCGTAAAGATTGGTTCATTAATAGCAATCTTGTCACCTTTCTTTAATAAATGGTTTTCAGCCAAAGAGTGAAAAGCATAAACAATAGCGGCAGTGGCACCTTCTGTTGGGAAAAGTTGTGTTTGATCAGCTAATTGAGCACCCTCATAAGACAACTCTTGTAAGTAATGATTGATAATTTTTTCCGTATTAACCAAACATCTGTCAGGAACTGGATAATCATTAGCTACAACGCCATTTGTCCATTCAGCAACTACGTCATCCTCGTTTAAACCTAATTCTTCTTTACAGTAATTAACTGCATCTATCAAGAATTTATCTTCTTCTCTATTATCTGGATCTAGAAAAGCAAATAATCTTTCTCGAATTCCATCCTTTTGAATATAACCAGCCATGATGCCATTATTAATAGTTTGTTGTGACTCTTTGACACCAAATTCTACTAATCGACAAAATGCAAGACGTGCTCGAGTTTGAATCCAATTAGGATTCCCACGCCCAGCATTCAAAAAGATATTACTTTTTTCATTCTTTTGTGCCAGGGCGAGCATCTTCCGACTTATTTCAAATGCGCCAAGCTTCTCAAGCTTTTTTTCTTCTGAAACGTCCATCTCAATTCTCCTATGAAGAACTTGATCTTCTAAAACTTAAAATTATTAGTAATGACTAGTCATCTAATCCGTTTTCATTTCAAACATAACAAAAACAAAAAAAAATAGCAAAAATTACGCATTGTAGCATTAGATATATCTAACATATTGAAGATTCGGTAATAATAAAATAACATTTATTTAAATTTATAATTAAGAATATTTTTAAAATTTAGATTATATTTTTTTATTTTATTTAGATATAAAATTTAATATAATTGTTTATTATCTTATATAAAATATTAAAATCTATAAATTAATTTCCCATTACACTGCTATTCTATCTATTCTATAATCATATATAGACAATATTATAAAAAAGCACAATTTATATATAACAGCTTGATTCAAAATATTTTTTACTATACTTCTACTAATTATTTTTAAAATTTTTCATGGAATATTATTCTTTAGATATATTATTTCAAGAGTTTTTCTCAATCCTAATAACGCCTATAATTAAGTTATTCTGTATATAGACAGGATTTTTTGTTTTGCAAAAACCCATTTGGAAGCGAAATTTATTTGTTTTATCAATTGCAGTTTTTATCGCAGGAATTGCTTTCTCCGAAATCATACCTTTCTTGCCCCTTTACATCGATACATTAGGGCATTTTTCTCATAGTCAACTGAACTTCTGGTCAGGTATCATCTTTTCGGGAGTATATTTTGTTTCTGCTATTGTGTCTCCTTGGTGGGGAAAATTAGCCGACAAAAAAGGCCGTAAGTTAATGACTTTACGTGCTTCTCTAGGTATGGCAATTGTCTTAGGAGCAATGGGATTAGTTCAAAATGTGTGGCAATTACTTATCTTGCGAATACTTCAAAGTGTTTTTTCTAGATTTGTTTCAAATGCATTAATTGCAACTGAAACTCCCAAAGATAAATCCGGACAAGCTTTAGGAAGCATGATGTCCTTTTTTACTGCCGGAAACTTACTTGGCCCCTTTGTTGGTGGAACTTTAGCCAGTATGTTTTCTTATCGGATCACCTTCTTTATTACTGGACTGCTTTTGCTGATTGCCTTTTCCTCTCACTCTTCTTTGTTCACGAGGAAGGCTTCAAACCAATTACGGAAAAGAAACTCGAATCCACTCGCGGCGTTATAAGAGAACTACAGCAGCCTAAATTAATTTTCGGTTTATTATTAACTACTCTGATTATTCAAGCTACTAATAATTCCATCAATCCTATCGTTTCACTTTATGTTCGTCAACTAATGCATGGACATAGAGACGTTGTCTTCATTTCAGGAATCATTGCTGCTCTTCCAGGAATCGCAACTTTTTTAGTTGCATCCCGTTTTGGAGCGCTTGGTGACAAAATCGGAACCGAAAAGATTATCATTGTCGGATCTATTGGTGCTACAATTTTCTTCTTTCTTACCGCTTTCGTACAAAATACCTGGGAATTAGGAATTTTACGCTTTTTAGTCAGCTTTACAGATGCATGTCTATTCCCTCAAGTTCAAACGATGCTTACCAAGAATTCCCCTACTCAAGTTACAGGGAGAGTTTTTTCTTGGAATCAATCAGCCAGGTATATTGGAAACATTATTGGTCCACTACTAGGTTCCCTCGTTTCTGGATTATCCAGCTACAGCATGGTTTTCATCGTTACTGCCGGAATTGTTATCTTGAATTTGATCTTATTCAAAATTAATGTTGTTCAAAATTTGCTTGACAATCCTACTAAAAGCTAGTTAAATAAATTTAACAATATTAGATGACCTTTAAACTAGTCCCGTGAGGCTAAGAAGGAAATCTGCGCTAACATGTTTTTTGCATGTCTAACCAGAAAGACCATCTTGGACTCAGTGTCCAGGTGGTCTTTTTCTATAGGTCATCTTTTAGAGAAAGGATGAATTTATGAAAGAAATTATTGATGCTTCAGGGATGAAGCGAGCTCTAGTAAGAATGACCTATGAGATCATTGAACGCAATAAAGGTGTCGATGATTTAGTAATTGTCGGGATTAAAACTAGGGGATTATTTTTAGCGAATCGCGTTGCCGCAAATCTTAAGCGAATTGAAAATGTTGACGTACCAGTTGGTGCATTAGACGTTTCTGATTATCGAGATGATTTATCTAAGCAAGAAAAGAAGAATCTCATTCATAACCAACAATTAGACTTTGACATTACTGATAAAAAAGTGGTTTTAGTTGATGACGTTCTTTTCACAGGTCGTACGATCAGGGCAGCCTTAGATGCTTTAATGGATCAAGGGCGTCCAGCCACGATCAGTTTAGCCGTTTTGGTTGATCGCGGACATCGGGAATTACCTGTTAGACCTGATTTTATTGGAAAAAACATTCCAACAGCCATGAATGAGAGAATTAAAGTTTCTATGACCGAAGTTGATGATCAAGATAGTATTAACTTGGTCACTAAATAATATCTTTAGGAGTAAAAATGAATAAAAAAGAACAATTTCATAATCCAGACGCAATTTTAGACGTCTATGAAAAACCACCTCTAGGCCAAGGAGTGCTTCTCTCCCTCCAGCATATGTTTGCCATGTTTGGTTCAACAGTGCTGGTACCAATTTTAATTGGTATTTCACCAAGTATCGCACTTCTATCCTCTGGTGTAGGTACATTAGTTCACATGCTTTGTACCCATTTTAAGATTCCAGCATACCTTGGTTCAAGTTTTGCTTTCGTTGCTACAATGCAAGCATTAATGAAAACCGATGGTTATCCTGCCGTTGCACAAGGTGCAATTGCTGCCGGTCTTGTATACGTTATTGTTTCAATCGTAATTGCTAAAATTGGATCTGGCTGGGTTAACAAAGTTTTACCACCAATAGTAGTGGGACCAATCATCATTGTAATTGGTTTATCTCTTGCAACAACCGCTGCAAACGACGCAATGCTTAATAATCAAAAATATGATTTAACTTATTTTGGAGTAGCTATCTTTACGCTAGTAATGACCTTAATCTTCCAAATGTGCTTTAAAGGTTTTACTAGCTTGATTTCCATCATGCTTGGAATTGTGTGTGGCTATGTCCTTTCATGTATTTTAGGGATTGTGGACTTTTCAGGCGTTGCTAAAGCTGCTTGGTTCTCAATTCCAGCTCTTGATGTTCCTGGAATCAGTTACCACTTTAAATGGTACCCAGCAGCCATCTTGACTATGGCACCAATTGCCTTTGTTACGATGACAGAACACATGGGTCACATCATGGTACTTAATTCCTTGACTAAACGTGACTTCTTTAAGAACCCTGGTCTTCACAGAACTATGCTTGGGGACGGTTTATCAACAATCATCGCTGGGTTCATTGGTGGTCCTCCTACAACTTCCTATGGTGAAAATATCGGTGTTTTAGCAATGACTAAAGTCCACTCTGTCTGGGTATTAGCTGGAGCTGCATTCTTTGCTATTCTATTCTCCTTTATTGGAAAAGTTGCTGCTGTAATTGAATCAATCCCAATGCCAGTAATTGGTGGTATTTCTTTCTTACTATTTGGAACAATTGCTTCTAATGGTTTAAAGATTATCGTAGATAACAAAATTGATTTTGGTGAAAAGCGTAATATGTTAATTGCTTCTGTAATTTTGGTTATCGGTATTGGAGGTGCTTACCTTCAACTTGGAAGCTTCCAATTAACTTCAGTTGCTCTTTCAACTATTATGGGAATGCTTTTAAACTGGATCTTACCAAAAGAAGCCGCAAGTGAAAAAGCTCTTGAAGAAAAGAAAGAACAAGAAGGACAGAAATATTTTAACTAGTTAGAAAACAAAAAAGTGTTGCTGTCATAAGTACAAGCAACACTTTTCTATTATTTTTCAATTTTAAACTGGTAAAAACCAAAACTCATATCTTTTAAAGTTTTAGCAAATCCTGATTTGTCAAGTTTTTTAGCCGTAGTCAAAGCTTCAAATTCCCCATCTTGATCTTTTAGTTTTTGATCAGTGCGGTGAAAACCATTACGCTCGTAAAACTTCAAGCGACTCACACGCTGCTTATAATTCTTAGCCGTCGGCACCACTGGTTCAATATCGATCACAATTTGTTTATCAGGATACTTCTCCTCGAGCATTGTTAAGATCTTAGAGCCATAGCCATGACCACGTAGATCTTGATTTACCGCTAAATAAGTTAGATAAACGGTCGAACTACTTTCTACATAATAAGCAATTCCGCAAAATACGTCCTGATCGTATAATGCATGAAACTTTACATTTGTTTTAAGTGACATTGCTAACAAAGAAAACATTGAAAAACGTTCATTTGCTGGAAATGCACTTAAATACAACTTCTTTGCGTCATGATATGCTTTTGTACCCCATCGGGCAGGTTTAGATTCTAAAATAATATCCTTCTTTTCTATTTTCATAAATCTGTTACCTGCCCATTATACAACAAAAAGCTATCTTTGCTTCAATTACAAAGATAGCTTTTAATTGTATTTTTTACATCAGTTTATATTGCTTTAGCAATTCTTCAATGTAGGTACCTTTTACCTTCTTGAGCATCCCTTTAATAGCCAACTTTTCAGTCAATGGTAAATCAAGATCGGTCAATTTTTTTTGATCATTCAAATAGTACATTGCATTCAAGAGCATTCTGACATCAAAGGCAGAAGCAAATACTTCAGGAACTCCGCGATCAATATCAAGTAAAGTATAGACTGCTTCCATTGCAGTTCTAACTGAATATTCGGTAGTAAACACAGTGTCTCGAGGAGTTTCTGCAAAGTTACCAATGAAGGCCAAATTCTTTGAATTATCTGGAACCACTTTTGGTCGATCACCTAAAGCTCTTGGCATGAAGTAAGAAGTAATGTAAGGCATATGTTGTGGAATAGTAGTTGCAGCATGAGCCATTTCTGCAATCTTTTCTTCAGGAACTCCCATGTGATATAGCCATTCTTCACAAAGTTCGATTCCGTTACATTCAGGCATTGTCTTTTGAACATAATTTCCCTTTGTATCGGAATACAAGCCATATAACCATACAATCAATTCATTTGGCTTTTGCTTTCTAAAGTGAGGCTGACGACTAATAGAATAACCTAACAACCAATTAGAGTCTTTAATAGTCGTGGGACCGCTACTTACAATTGAGCCACTATGAGGATCTTTTTTATTAACTTTTTCAATAAATGGAACAATATCATTGTTCTTAAAAGTGATTGTTGCAGACATTACCCAATTGGCCTTTGGAATATTATCGTAAAACTTTTCTGGATGTCCAAAATCACTATCCTGAGCAGCTAAATTCTTCCATAATTGCCAACTTGCACCCAATTTATGTTCTTGAGAAGCAGGATGTAAGTTATCTCCATAAGTTGTACTCTCCGTGATCGACCCATTTGTTACAAATACTAAGTCATCTTCACTAAGATGGATTGTCTTTTCCTTCCCATTTTCAGTCAACTTGATTTCAGTTGCGACTTTTTTACCTTCAGAACGGTTAACAATGATATTATCAACAACTGTATCATAGTGGAATTGAACCCCATGATCTTTCAAATAACTTACTAAAGGTAAAATCAATGATTCATATTGATTATATTTAGTAAATTTCAATGAAGAGAGATTTTTAAGAGTAGCAACATGTTGAACAAAGCGCATCAAGTACCGACGCATTTCCATTGCACTTGCCCATGGTTCAAAGGCAAACATGGTTGACCAATAGAGCCAGAAGTTTGACTCAAAGAATTCCTTGCTAAAGACTTCATTAATCTTTTTATTTTGCAAATCTTTTTCTGGGGTTAAAACTAAATCAACAATTTCTTTAATCGCTTTTGGAGTAAGAAGCAACTTTCCATCAGTTGGCAATTCTTCTCCACGATTTACAATTACACGCGTCTTTGAGTAGCTTGGATCTTTTCTATTTAAACGATAAAATTCATCCAAAACAGAAATATCTTTATTTTCAAGAGATGGAATTGATCTAAACAAATCCCACAAAGTTTCAAAATGAGATTCCATTTCCCGTCCACCACGAATGATGTAAGCTTGCTTTTCAGGATTATAAATCCCATCCATACTTCCACCAGGAAGAGCCAATTCTTCAAAAATATGAATCTTATCTCCAGGCATTTGAGCATCCCTAATCAAAAACACAGCAGTTGCAAGGGATGCAAGTCCTGAACCAACGATATATGCTGATTTATTCTCAACATCTTTCGGCTTTTCAGCTTGAACAAAAGCTTCATAGTTACCATTAGTATAGTGCATATCAAATACTTCTTTCGTTAATCCTAACATCTATAATTACTATGCCTTCATACTAATGTAAGTGTTTTCATATGTCAAATTTTATACTTCCATTAAAAAAGAAGCAGTTTCTCGCTGCTTCTTTGATTAATTTTCAATTTTACGATTTTTACTATTGTAGTAATAATTAAGAAAGATCGAAATTACAAGTAAAATCGTAGCACACAACATAATTTCTCTCAAACCCTTATAGAAAATTTGTCGCATAGTTGGTAAAAGCTGAGTTGGTAAACTTTTAGCAGATTCTGCATCACTAAGTTTATTCAACATTCCCATAGTAATACCTTGATTTTCTTTTACGCCGCGTGCCAAAGCCATATTCATAATTACGCCATACACAGCAGCCATTACTGTTTGGGCAAGAATTCGAATTAAATATGATAAGGAAGTTGCAGGAGCCATATTTTCTTCACCTGCATCGACTTGCACCTTAATTTGTAAGATTACAAAAATAAAGCCTACTCCAAAACCAGAAAATGTTGCCACTAAAGTAATAACCCAGAAATTAGTATTCATCGGCAAAATTACTAAACCTAAACTGGAGATAATCATACAAATAATCGCCATCATAATAAGCGAATATTCACTAAATCTCGCTTTCATTGGATTAACTACTTGAGTCCCAATCGTATCCGCAATAGAGTTAGGAACTAAGGTTAGGCCTCCAATTAAAGCAGTAGTTCCTAGAAGCCCTTGAGCCCACATTGGCAAATAAGTGTTTACTGCTAAAAACGCACCCCAAGTAAACACGAATAGGAGCAGATCACCCATTAAAGCTTTATTTTTAAACATTTCAATTGGAATAACAGGATTACTATCATGCGATTCATGTTTAAAGAAGAAGTATAAAATTATTATTCCTGCAATGATTAGTCCCACAATGGTCCATACTGAAACCAGTCCTACCAACTGTATTCCCAGTAAAACTAGTACCAGTCCCACTACAACCAAAAATGAACCTAAAATATCAAACTTAGGCTCTTTATCAATTTGCCCTTCACGATAATACAAAACTGATAAAAGCGCAGCCGCCAAACCAATTGGAATATTGATATAAAATACCCAGTGCCAAGACAAGGAATCAACTAAGTAGCCTCCAGCAAGCGGACCAATAATAGCTGCTACACTAAAACTTGCTCCCAAATATCCCAAAACCTGAGTCCGCTTTTTAATATTATCAAAGATAAAGCCAGCCATAATATACGGAATTGAACCCATGCCTCCGGCTCCAATCCCCATTACAGTTCTTGCAATCAAGAAGAAATACATATTCTGGGCTAACCCCTGAAATAAAGACCCTAAGACAAATAATACCAGCGAAATTTCAAAGGCAGCTTTATTACCAATTTTTTCGCCTAGTTTGCTCCAAATTGGGGTAGAAACTGACATCCCCAATAACATCAATGCAATAATCCAGCCCATAAACTGAATTCCATGCAAATCGGCAATAATCGCTGGAATTGCCGTATTAATAATAGTACTATCCAATCCTGCCATTACATTGGCCAAAATCATGGCAAAAGTAACCATTGAAATTTGCTTCTTATTCATCCTCCACCTGTCTTTCTAAAATAAAAAATAATCTTGGCTTTCTCAGCCAAGATTTAAATATTAATTACTAATTATGCTTGCTCAAATGCATATTTGCAACCCTTTTATTTTAATATCTTCTTAGGCGTCTTCTTCCAATTAAAGTAAAAATTAAATACTGTTGCAATAATCAATAATATAAAGGACACCAGCATAATTTCTTTTATTCCTGAATGGAAAATTTGACGCATATCTGGAATTAGATGTTGTGGCAAACTACGAGCCGATTTTGCATCACTCAATTTATTCATCATTGTCATCCTAATATCAGTTCGATGAGCAATCCCATGTTCTAGCGAAAGGTTCATAATGACTCCATAAATTGCTGACATCATGGTTTGGGATAAGATCCGGATTAAATATGAGGTAGAGGTTGCTGTCGGCATATCTTTCATTCCCGCGTCAATTTGAACTTTAACCTGCAAAGCAACAAAAATAAATCCTACTCCAATTCCTGAAAAAGCAGCAATCGTAGTTAAAAGCCACAATGGCGTTTTCAAATCTGCTAAAAACATCCCTCCAGAGGAAATCATCATTGTGACAATTCCAATCATAACTAAAGTAAATGTTCTTAAGTGCTCTTGAATAGTAGCAACCGTCTGGGAAGCAATAATTTCCACCACTGAGTTAGGAATTAAAGTCATTCCTCCTAAAAGTGCTGACATTCCCAGAAGGGCTTGAGCCCACATTGGTAAATAAGTATTTACTGCAATAAATGCACCCCAAGTAAATGCAAAAAGTAAGAAATCTCCATTTAAATCTCGCTTTTTAAAAATAGACAGCGGGATAATGGGATTTTCGGCTTGTTTTTCACGATAAAAGAAGAGTGAGGCCAAGAGCAAACTACAAATAATGGACAAGACCACAACCCAATTTGGAGCCAAACCTAAAAGTTGAATTCCCATTAAAAATGATAAAAGGCTAATTACCAATAAAATTGCCCCGGGAATATCAAAAACTGGAGAAGATTTTGGCGTAACAGGTTTATAGAAAATTAAACAAATTATTAAAGCTAAAAGCCCAATAGGAATATTAATATAAAATACCCAATGCCAAGACAACGCATCGATTAGATATCCCCCGATTAAAGGCCCCATAATTGCAGCTCCATTGAAACTAGCAGTTAGATAGCCCAAAATTTGGGTCCGTTTTTTGATGTTTTTAAAAACGTATCCGGCAATAATATAAGGCAGCGATCCCATACCACCGCCACCAATCCCCATTATTAAGCGAGCAACCAGGAAAAAGTAGATATTTGGAGCTATCCCTTCTAAAGTTGATCCCAATACAAATAAAATCAGAGCAATTTCAAAAGCTAATTTATTAGTAATTTTTTCACCAACTTTAGTCCAAATTGGAATCGAAATTGACATTCCTAATAAGTAGATCGCTACAATCCACCCCATAAATTGAATTCCATGAAGTGCGGAAACAATTGCAGGAATTGCAGTGTTGGTAATTGTTCCATCTAATCCAGCCATCACATTTCCTAGCATTAGGGCTATAGTTACCATTGTAATTTGCTTTTTATCCATCCAAACGCTCTTTTCCCAAACTAAAACAGCCCCATCTCGGGACTGCTTATTACTTATGTTCCATTATTACTAATGGAAGCGCTTGTTGTAAAGAACTATTTTAATCTTTTTGTGATAAAGTCCAGCAATTTAAACATTACATCCTTATTTTCCTTAGGAACGCCATGTTCAATGATTTCAGCGGCAGTTTGATTAAGATCATTATGATCATCAGGATACGAATGATCATTCACCGCAATTTCACGCACATTATCTTCCTCTGGCTCAAAGTGGAATTGAAGCCCAATAACATTCTCGCCAAGTAAGAAACCTTGATTTTTGACTAAGTCACTTGAAAATAAGAGCTCTGCTTCTTGTGGCACTTCAAACATTTGCTCATGCCAATGAAGAGCAGTCAAGTTTTCAGGAATATCTGGAATGGTATTGCTTTGTAGATATACCGGCGCCCACCCCACTTCTTTATGAGGTGCATCAGAAATTTTATATCCCAAAGTCTTAGCAATTTGTTGGGCACCAAAACATGCACCAAAGATTGGCTTATGAGCTTTTAGCAGTTCACTAATTAAATTACATTCTTGCTTAATCCAATCCAAATTATCATTGGGACTCATTGGACCGCCTAAAATTACTAACAAATCAGTTTCATCAGCAGTTGGCAATACGCCAAAAGTTTCTGGATGATAAACATAAAACTCATCGTTATGCATATTAGCCCAAGTTTTAATTGAACCAGGTCCTTCATTTGGAGTGTGTTGCAATACATTAATTCGCATAATTTCCCCTCTTTTTTATAGTTTTTTCTACATTTTATCACTTTTATTTTTAAACTATACAAAAAATACTTGTTTCACACTGTTTTTCCTGTATAATCATTTTTGCAAATTTATTTTTCATCTATTTTTTCAGGGAGGAAAAAGTACCTATGGAACACACGTGGGTGTTAAAGTATTTTGCCGAATTCTTCGGCACTCTAATAATGGTTATGTTTGGTAACGGCGCAGTTGCTAACTCATTTTTAAAAGGAACTACTGGTAATGCACATGACGGAAAGGCCAATGGTGGTTGGATTTTAATTGCCTTCAGTTTTGGTTTTGGCGTTATGTTACCTGCAATGCTTTTTGGATCAATTTCGGGTAATCATCTTAATCCAGCAGTTACATTAGCTCAAGCTACAGCAGGAGTTTTTCCATGGACACATGTAGCACCATATATTATTTCACAAATTCTCGGTGCAATCTGTGGTCAACTTCTTATTATTACTATTTATTGGCCTTATATTAAAAAATCTACTAACGCAGACATTGTATTTGCTTGTTTTGCTACTAGTGACTGTGTTAACAGTAAGTGGAACGGTTTCATTTCTGAACTCGTCGGCACTGGTGTTTTAATGTTTGTTGCAATTGGTTTGTATAAAGGTATGTTCTTTAAGCAAGCCGTTGATATTGCCAATATTGGTGTAGGATTCTTAATCACCGCTTTGGTTATGGCACTCGGTGGTCCAACCGGTCCAGCACTTAACCCAGCTCGTGATTTTGGTCCAAGACTTGTTTACTCAATCTTACCAATTCCTAATAAAAAAGATGCTCATTGGAGTTATGGATGGGTACCCGTTGTAGCACCAATTCTTGGTGCCATTATCGGAATTTTCCTTTACAAGATTCCATTTGGTCTCTAATTTTTCAGGAAATATAAAAGCAGTCACATCTAAGTGACTGCTATTTTTTTACTTAATTTCAGCCAATGCTTTCTTAATTGGCGTATTTCCATTACTCATTGGGATTACTTTACCAATTGTATTTGGAGCATCTCTTAAATCAGCTAGAACTTGAGCGACATCGGCAATTGTATTTTTAGCATTTGGCTCAACACTCAAAGTAATCTTCCCTGTAGGATCTTCTTCTGTTAAATTACCTGGTTGTAAGATTGTGTAATCCAAGTTTGTTGAGTCCATCAAATAAGTATCTGCAAAGAATTTAGCAGCTAAATAATCTTCAAGGCCAGGAATCTTCTTCCATTTATCTACATCTAAGCTAAGCATTGAACTAAGCATAATGTAACGCTTAATACCCGCTTTTTCCGCAGCCATCATAGTTTTAATAGCACCCATTGCATCAGTTTGAATTAAATCTTTCCCACGAGAGCCAGCAGTAAAGTAAATAACTTGATTACCCTTAATTTGTTCAGCAATTTGATCTACATCTGCATGTAAATCAAGCTTATCTCTTTTGATTTCAGCCAAATCAACAATATTTTCTGGATGACGAGCAGCGGCAGTTACTTCTTCTCCATCAGCAACTAAATCTTTAATTAAGTCAGTACCTACACGGCCGGAACCACCAAAAATAAAAATTTTACTCATAAGATTACTTCTTTCTATAATACTTACTTTTTATAAGTATTATACATAAAACGATTTCAAAAGTAAACTAAAACGAATTTAATTGGGCCAAAATAAATCATCCAAAGTTTTATCAAGTGCCTTGCAAATACTAATACAAAGATTAACTGAAGGATTATAATTTCCTTTTTCAATTGCGGAAATCGTCTGACGCGACACCCCAACGATCTCTGCCAATTCTTGTTGAGATAAATCCTTACCCGCACGAGCAGCTTTCATTTTTAAATTTTTCATTTTTCGATTCGACTTCTATAGTTATAGTACAATTGAGCCATTCCGGATAACAGTAAAAAAAGCCCCAATGCCAAAAAAATAATATGATCATCCCATTCTCTTGGGGTCATTAACAATCCCTGAATCCCCATATACAATTCTATGATACCCACAGCTAAATAGATAATTGCATCACGTTTTAGATTATTTTGATTAAGGCTAAAGTAGGCACCGTTAATAATTGAATAAACTGAAAATACTGTTATTCCCACCATAATTGGCATGATAAGAAGAAAATCATACGATAATTTTAGATTAAAAATTTTTAAAAGCCATAGAATTAAGCAATTATAGATTGTCATCGTAGTGAAACCATATTTAAATCCGCGATTACGAACTGCTTCTTGCCTTTCATCCCACTTAAGCTTGGTCTTCGATCTTTTCGAAAATAAAACAAAATAAGTAATTACCAATATTAATATAAAAACAATTACATTTATGGCATCCATTTTAAGGACCTTCTTTCTAAATTTAATTTTATTGTAAATAATATTTGTTTAAATGTAAAGTATATTTTACATTATGGCAAAAAAATAAGCACTCTAGTATTTCACTAGGGTGCTTTCTTATTTAAGCATAAACTTCGTGCTTAAGTACACCAACATAAGGCAAATTACGGTAAAACCCATCATAATCTAAACCATAACCAACCAAAAATTCATCTGGAGCAGTAAAACCGTAGTAATCCGCATGAAAATCAACCACACGAGTATCTGGTTTGTCAAGCATTGCCACAACTTCTACGCTCTGGGCACCGCGATCCTTCATCACTTCACTAAGTGCTTTAAGGGTGCGACCTGTATCAACAATATCTTCCATAAAAATTACAGGGCGTCCTTTTACATCAGACTTTATATCTTGGACGATTTTAACATGACCGGTTGAATTTGCACCGTCATAACTAGATGCCTTGATTGGATCGATGTTCAACTTAAAATTAAGTCGCTTAATCATATCACTTGCAAAAATCATTGCACCATTAAGAACCGGAATCACGATTGGTTCTTGACCTTCATACTTATCATTTAATTCATCGGCCATTTCATCCATACGTTTATTAAGTTGATCTTGACTATACAATACCTTTTCAATGTCGTTGTTCATTCTGAATGTTTTCCCTCTCAAATTAGTTAACGATCAGATTTTAACACATGTAAAAAGTTTTTTCAGCATTTTTAAGAAAAAACCGTCTAATTTATTAACAAATCTTAAATTGTTATTTATTATAGTTCGTATTTTTAGGAACAAAAATCAAGGCTAGTATTAAATTACTGATGATTAATATAATCAAAACAATAAACGTCCATCTCGCTCCCACGGCCGTTGTAATACTTTCAGGCATAGATTTATTATTTTGACTAATCGAGATTAGAGTCCCGGCCAGAGCTGTCCCCACTGCTCCAGAAAATTGTTGAAGAGTATTGAAAATTGCATTTCCTTGAGCATGATTCTCTTCTGAAAGAGAAGTTAATCCACTTGTCATCAAGCTGCTAAAACACATTCCATAGCCACCATAATAAAGTGCATATAACCACACAACACCAAGATTAGTTAGACTTGAACTTAAGTACATAATAAGTAAACTGGTCAAACTAGCTATAATTCCTAATAAAATCGGTAGTCGGGGGCCTTTTTTATCTAAAACTTTCCCAGCAATTGCAGCCATTAAAGCATCAATAATGGCTCCAGGAAACATGATCCATCCAGCTAAAGAAGCAGAACCATGATTAACAATTTGAATATATATTGGAAAAATAAACCCCAAAGCTAATGTAGAAATCTTTGCAAAACAATAACATATCAATTGCATACTGAAAGCAATATTTTTAAAAAGGCGCGGACTAATCAAAGCAGCTTTATCATTCCAAGACACCTTAATCCAAATAAATAAACTAATGATTCCGACTAATAAAAAAACTCCTACTTGGTATGAAATCAAATTATTTTTAGAAAAATTAGTAAAGCCGAGCATCAAAAAAATTAAACTAACCGCAATCGCAAGCCACTGACCAAATTTAAAACGAACCTTTTTCAATTTAGTAAGTTATTCAATTGAATAACAGCCTGTCAAAAAACTAATAATAATTAGGAATACGGAAATAATAAAGATCCAGCGCCAATTTAGGAAGTTGGTAACAATCCCACCAAAAACTGGTCCTAAAGCTACGGCAGCCGCAGTAATCATAGTTCCAATCCCCATCATGAATCCTAATTTACTCTTCGGAACCTTAGTTAAGATAATGTTATACATTAAAGGCAGTCCGATGCCAGTACCTATTCCTTGGAACGCACGCCCCAATAACAAGAGATCAAAACGAGGTGTAAAAATGTCAATTATTAATCCCAGCACAAAGAAAAGAATGCCAGCAAAAAAGATTCTTTTAGTAGAAATTCGAAGTCTAATTTGGGAGCTTAAAGGCACAATAATGGCAATCACCAGCAAGACCAGTGTATTAACCCATTGCACTTGAGCTGTTGTAATTTTGAATTCTTTAATTAAAGTGGGAAAAGTTACCGTTGTTGCCGTCTCATCTAAAATCCCTAAAAATGATAACATCCCGGCTGATAAGATGGCGACCAGCAATTTGAAAGTTACTTTTTTCTCCATAATTTACCTCGTTTTCTTTACATGATCAGTATAAGCCTTATCCTTCTCTTTAAAAAAGAAAAAAGCTAGGCTAAACGCCTAGCTATAAAAATATTGTTTTAAACTTCTTCACCAATTCGACGATGCCAAACAAAGAAGCCAATACCAACAATTAAACTAATCACTGCATATAGGAACATCCATCTATTGAAGAAACAACCAACAAATCCCACAATAGCACCGATAATCAACAAAATAAAACACGTGATGTCACCGCCCATAAAAGGATCATTTTCTAAACAAATATATACTATACCAGCTCCCATAAATAGACCACCTAAGATTATTTCTAAAACTCCGCTGGCAATATTGCGCGCTGCCCAGACTCCCAGTATGCCATTCATCAGACCTTCAACTAGAAGCCAAACAGATAACATTATTAATAAAATTCCTGTAACTAATTTTGTGATTCTCATTTTAAGCCCCTCTTTTCTCTACTTACATTATTGAAGAGGGAGACAAAAAATTCAAAGATATGCGCTTTCAAATCACGTGATAAGCTTATAATTATTTTAGAAGGAAGAAAATGAATACAATTTTTACAATTATGAGTATTATCAGCGTAATTGGTATTATCCTAGTATGGTGTTCTTTTTGGAAGAATTTGAAACAGCTAACTGTTTTTCAAAAAACATCATTGCTAATTACAAGTGTTGGGATTCTAATTCCGTTTATCGTAGGTTTTATTAATGGATTTCTTGGTCACTAAAAAAGTAGTCTGATTATCAATGTGATCAGACTACTTTTTATTTATTTCGAGGATCTGCTATCTACTTTTTAGATTTAACTATAATTAACTATTACCTCCATCTTTGATAGAATCAATGTAGAAAAAATTATTATATTTAGAGAGAAAAATTATGAATATTAAAGATGAATCATCCAAACCAATGTTTAAAATATCTCTACTAGCAATTTCTTTATTCATTATGATGTCAGCCGTGATTTCACCTGCACTTCCCTTAATTGAACAGGCCTTTCCCAATATTGCACGCGTAAATGTAGAGTTATTAACTACTATTCCCAATTTAGGTCAGATTATCGGATTAATTCTGAATCCATTTTTAGTAAGAAAAATCGGTAAAAAACGCGTTATTATCCTCGGATTAGCTATTATTGGGATTACAGGTACTCTTCCTGTCATTATTAATAACTTCTGGCTTATTTTTTTCTTGCGAATTCTACTTGGAGTCGGAGTTGGAATTTACAATTCATTGGCTGTGAGCTTACTGATGAGTATTTATCATGATAATAATGTTGAACTTAATCAAATGTTAGGTTTCCAAAATATTATGAATGATATCGGCTATATTGTTTCATCCTTACTGATTTGCTACTTAGTCACACTTTCTTGGCATGCAGTATTTTGGGTGTATATTTTTGCAATTCCCATTTTATTCATGTTCCAAAAATTTGTTAAAGTACCAAAAGTTCAATATACTCATAATAAAGAACACTTTTCTATGACAAATTTAAAAGGAAAATTCAATTCTACAATTATTATAATTAGTATTATTACTCTTTTGATCTATATTTTTTACATGGCTCTTGCCTACAAACTTCCAGCATTTATCATTAAATTCTATCTTGGTAACGAAAGTACAGCCTCCTTCATGCTAGCAGTAATTGCCATAATGGGCATCCCGTGTGGAATGAGCTTCAATTGGCTTTACAACCGTCTAAACAAATGGATTTGGCCAATTTGCTTATTTTTAAATGCAGCAGGATTTTTCCTTATCAGTATTTCTCGTAATTTTGGAATTTTGGTAGTAGGGTGCGTCATTTTAGGACTTGGATTTGGCTTAGTAATGCCATATATCTTCAAATGGATTTCTAATTCTGCGCCAGCTAAATGGGAAAATTTAGATACAACCTTATGTCTGGTAATGATGGATGTAGGGTGTGTAGCCTCACCTTATGTAATATCTCTTATTACCAAAAATTCTGACGCTGCTTTGTTATCTTCAGCTATCTTCTTCGGAATTCTAATGATTATTGAGATTATTGCTATTATTATTCAAAAGCATTCAATAAAAAAAGCTTCAGTTTAATAAAACTGAGGCTTTTTATTTACCTAAAATTTACAAATTTTAAAAAATCTAATAAGAAAGATTATCTTTATAATTATTTTTTCTTTTTAAAAATACTCAATCCAAGTGCAGTAAATAAGCTAATAATGTCTGCTAAGAGTAAGAAAATATTATCATTTTTACTTCCAGCTTGGGGCAAGCTTACATTATTTTTGAAATTTGAAAACACATGGTGATTCTTTATCTTTGCATTAAGTTTAACAGATTTAGTTAACTTATGGTTCTTTATTCTAGAAATAATATGTTTATAGTTATTTATCTCAGGAGATCTATTATTTGAGCTTATTTCTATTTTCTTTTCCAATATCTTTACATTTAAACTCGATAAGGTAGAAGAAGGAACGTTACCTTTTAGTTGATCCTTCTGCTCGTTCTCTGTTACATCTAGTTTTGTAGCTGAATCATCATCTTGAGCTGATAATTTTTCAGCCGCTGAGTCTTGGACATTTTTCGAGTCATTAATCTGTAAACTCGGCAAGTTAGAACTGGCATCTTCACTTACTATCTCATTCCTTTTAAGAGAAGCTATATCGTAGACCGGGAGATCAAATTGAGTACTGTCACTTACTACTTCACCTTTCTTAAGTGAATCTAAATCATAGGTTGGCAATTCTAACTCCGTACCCTCGCCTACTGTTTCGCCTTTCTTAAGCGAATTCAAATCATAGGCTGACAATTCTAACTTAGTTCCTTCACCTACTGTTTCGCCTTTCTTAAGTGAATCTAAATCATAGGTTGGCAAGTCTAACTCCGTACCCTCGCCTACTGTTTCGCCTTTCTTAAGTGAATCTAAATCATAGGCTGGAAGGTCTAACTTTGTACCTTCCTCTACTACTTCACCTTTCTTAAGTAAGTTCAAATCATAGACTGGCAAATCTAACTCCGTATCCTCACCTACTGCTTCACCCTTCTTAAGTGTGTTTAAATCGTAAGCGGGTAAGTCTAACTTGGTGCCTCCACCTACTATTTCGCCCTTCTTAAGTGTGTTTAAATCATACGCTGGCAAATCTAAACTTGTACCTTCACCTACAATTTCACCTTGCTTACTTTGTTGAGGACTAGCAAAAATTGAACTTCTAAAATCATCAGTCTGCTTGAGTTCAGCTGTTAATATGGCAGCTTTTAAGTCGTTAATCAAACTTGACTTTTTTCCCTGAGCTCTCAGTGCTAATTCTTGATCAACAGTAGTCTGCATTAAATTTTGTAACTCATCCCAATTGTTTAGTTGGACATTCTTGCTATTCAACGTAATAGTAATTGGTTTAAAATCTTGACGTTTATCAATACGCTCCTTGAACATTGCTTTTTTGAAGGTTGAGTAATCATTATCATATTCACCATTAAAGATCTTCGCTAACGCGTATGTGTCACTCAGCGATTTCTTATCATTTTTTGCATCCTTAGCATACTTGTTTGTAACATAAGAAATAAAACCATCGGACCAACCCTTGGCAGCTAGTAATTCAAAAGCAGTTTTTTTGAAAGTGATCCCACCTGAAACAGAAGTTGAGCTCTGAACTGCTGCGTAATCTGGTGTATACATAGAAATCGTTTGATAACTATTAGTACCATAACTTCCTGCTTGATAACCACGACTAGCAATAATATTGTTGTCAATGAAATCATCAATTGTCATTAACTTATCAGCAATTTCAGTACTGATTGGGCCAGATACTACATCTGCCTTTTTAGCAGGATCATAACTAATTTGAGAGTACATCAATTGCTTCTCTTTAGCTGATTTGCCTACCATTGCTTGAGCTTCAGCATAATCAAGTAAATAAGTTATATCAAAAATTCCATGCATATAATCTTGCAAGTCTTTTCTAGTTTGAAAACGTGATGGGCTTTTATTCGTGGTTCGATTATTATCAGCATAAAAAGTTAATGCAGTATTCAAGCCATAATTTGCAAATGTTCGGTCCCATGGTGATTCGAGCAGTCCCGTAGCATATGTTTCTACTCCCGTACCCGGACGATGCTGAAATCCATCTAAGTAAATACTATTATCGAAATTATGCGTCATTTCGTGTGACAAAATTCCTATACCGCCAAAATTATTTACTACTTGTGCCACATAATAGCGTACTGCATTACCAACAGCATCTGCCGAAAGTCCAGCCGCATCATACATCTTACCTAAAGGGCCGAAAAATTCTGCAACTGCAGGAATATCGGTATCACGTTTATTTAGCCATCGACGCCCACCTTTCTTGCTAGAATCGATCGCATTATAACTATCCCAGACCTGAATATTTGCGTTAGTTAAGCGTTTCTTTCCCTCTTCATTAGCCATCCGATACCAAAAATCAAAATGATCTCTCCATGCAGTAGAAAGCCGGGTAAGTTCTTTATGTACTGCTTGAACTTTTTCTTGATATACCACCGGATCCTTATGGTATTTCACATCAATATATGGTTCATATGATCCAAATATCATCATCCCCAAAGCGGATACAACATACATATCATCGTTTTTAATATTTAAAAGCGGTAAGATATATTCTTGCAGCTCTTTATTTGTAGATAAGCGATGATAAATATTGAGATTTAAATCGGGTACTTCTTTTGAGGGAATCTCAGCAATGTAAACTCCCGTGTTTGATCTAAACCACTCTTCGTCAGATAGATTTGGAGACCATTTCTTACGCAAATCTCCTAAGAAAGTAACTAAGTCTGACTGAGTATTTAGCATTGGAGCTAATTTGTTATTAAAAGTAGTCACAGTATTTGAAGGAGCCAATTCATCAGTTGACCAGTCTCCAATCTTAGACAACCAATCGATTGAATCCAAATTAGAGCCAAAAGCCTTTGGATCAAACATCATTACGGGTAAAAGTTCCTTATCTTCATATGAAACGTTATACCACCGATTAATGTAAGACATCCCCACCATAATAGCACCTGCATTATCACTAACTCTTTGATTAGCAGTATCTATATTATCGGTGTGTTCAAGAAGTTGCAGTACTAAAGTGGGCAATTGATTATATACTTCATTAAAGCTATCTACCAAACTACTACTAGTTAGTTGAATATGATTCCAGTTTCTAAGAACTTGTTTTGGATCCCCATCAAAGGCATCATACTTAACTTGTTTTAAGCTATCTGTAACAGATTTAACAAGATCAGCATCAACTTTCTTTTCTGTTTGGACTGGTTGCTGGTCACTAATAGTAATATCAGCGATGTTATTTTCTTTATTGTCGGTATCTTGTTTTAAAGTATTCGTTTCATTATCTACAGTATTTTGATCATTTTTTAAGTCTTGGTTGACATCTTTGGTAGTATTTACATCTGAATTTGTTTTAGTATCTGCAGTTGCCTGACTTGTTTTGTCATCCTGAGCATTGTCTTGCGGATCTACAGGTTCTACCTTAGCAAGATTATCATTTGTATTTTCTATAACAGTATTTTTATTTTCTGAGGTCTGATTTTCAGTCGTTTGAACTTGTGGTTCACTATCAGCATGAACAGTCATTGTTGTAGCAGCCATAAATGCTAATCCGACAGCGACAGAGGTTAAGCCAACACTAAGCTTACGCAAAGCATATCGATATTGAGAATGTTTTTGCATATTTATTCTAGCCCTTCAATTTTTCCTAATCTAAGTTATTCCGTTAATTATAACTGAAGCCATATTGATTTCAAATAAGTAAATTAATTTTGGCACTACCTAACAATAAAAAGTTAAAAATAGCATGACTTCTTCCATCGATAGCCATGCTATTAATTATATTTTTCTATTCTTTACTTAAAAGAGCTAATCACTAATTAAATTCTCAATTCTGGGTGATAGCCCATGTAATGATGCATGATGTAATTAGATGCCCTTCTCAATTTCCAATAATTAATATTATTAGAAAAAAGCATCATCATCCGCTTAGTTTTGTAATTGGCAACAAAACAAGAATTATAACCAGGAATACTACCATTTGCACGAATAATATTTCCTGAGAAATAAACCCCACCAAAATAAGCGACCTGTTGCCCCTGTGCTTGTTGTGAATATTGAGTAATCATCGCGGGATTTTTTAAGACATTATTATATATAAACTTCCAGTAATCATTTGGCGACATAAACAAATTACCCGCTCCAAAATCAGATGTGGTTGTCACCGTTACATCATGCCAGCTCACTCGATTACTCATCGGTTGAGGAACTTCATTTTGCGTCATTTCAGGGAAGTCCTTAATTTGAGGAAGAGCAAAAGCATTTTGAATATAAGCTGTATAATTTGAATTCATTTGTTTGCTAATGATTGCAGCCAGTAATTCATAGTCTACATCTTGATAATCCCAAGTATGAAGATGATCGTACTTGATATGTTTAAGCATGTAAGCAATTTGCTCTTTCTCATTTTTAAGCGGAGAAGCTGGACGATCATTATTAATCAATCCACTAGTATGATTCATTAATTCGCGAATAGTAATTTCATCGCTCCCTGGCACTTGAGGGAAATATTTAGATAATGGTGTATTCCAATCTAATTGCTGACTTTGTTGCAATTGATAAATCGCCGTTCCTGTCATGACCTTTTGAAGAGAGGCAATTGGAAACAATTGATTAACATTTACAATTTGATTTTGATCAGTCGTTTCTTGATTTTCGACGACAATAGGTTGTCCATTCTTACCATTAACTAACATTCCACCATTAATATGGTGCCATTCCATATATTCTTTAGCTAACTGCGTTAAATTTTTATCTCCTGTATGAACATGCTCTGGCAAAACATATAAATATGTTCCCAAAGCTCCAATTGCTAATAAAATACCTAAGATAACTTTTTTCAGACGCATAACTATTCCTCTTACTTTTTTCAATTCTAACTTAAAGTATACAAGGAAATGTCCCCTATCTTCCAGCCGAAAACACAAAAAGTGTACTTATTCCACTAATTGAAATGGAAACATACACTTTTGTTATCTAGAATCACGTCGATATCGCAATGATGTCTGAGGTCTAAAATAAATTTATGAGTTAGAATTATATTTTATTTATTCACTTACCCCTAAATTAAAAAGGTATAGTGAAGCTCCTCGACCTTCGTCTAGATCTCAGGAAAAAATTATCAAAGATGCCGATTAAAATGCCAAGTTATGAGGAGGAGCAATGTATTTCACCTTTTTCAAAACTAGACACTCTCATTATTCCTCATCAGCGTAAGCTTTCTGATTTAGAAAAAATGAAAAGTGGTCTACTTCAAAAAATGTTTCCGAAAAATGGAGAGGATAAACCAGAAATTAGATTTCCTGAATTTACTGATGCTTGGGAACAGCATAAATTGGGAAACGTAGCAAATTTTATAAATGGTCGAGCCTACTCTCAAAATGAATTACTGGATGAAGGAAAATATAAAGTCCTTCGTGTTGGGAATTTTTATACAAATGATTCTTGGTATTACTCCAATATGGAACTTGATGATAAATATTATGCTAATGATGGCGACCTTCTTTATACTTGGTCTGCAACATTTGGCCCGCATATATGGAGAGGAGAAAAAGTTATTTATCATTATCATATTTGGAAGATAGAGTTATCCCAAGAGCTTGATAAACGATTTGCTATTCAGTTACTTCTTAGAGATAAAAATATTTTGGAGTCAAATACAAATGGCTCTACAATGGCTCATATTACTAAAAAAGGAATGGAAGAAAAAAAGGTACGCATTCCTTCAAAAATCCAAGAACAGTCTACTATTGGAATGTTTCTAAAGGATTTTGATACTCTCATCACTCTTCATCAGCGTAAGCCAAGCATAATACAAAAGGAGAGTAAGAATGAGTTCAAATTTCACAAAAGAAAGTTTATTCAAAGATTATTTTTATTACTGGATCAAATTATACAAAGAAAATGCTGTCAGAGATGTAACGTTAGGAAAGTATTTAAACAATTATAAACATGTAACTAAATTGATTCCCTCCCTCAAAATGAAAGATTTTGATAGAAGCACATACCAAAAGCTGCTAAATGATTATGCGATTTCTCATGAAAGACAAACTGTAATTGATTTTCATCATCAAATAAAAGGAGCAATATTGGATGCCGTTGATGAGAATTTGATTGATCGAGATCCAACACGAAAAGCGATTTTTAAGGGAAAGAATCCACGTAAAAAGAAAAAGAAATTTCTCAATCAGTTTGAACTTCATAATCTTTTACAAGATTTAGATTTAACGGAAGAGTTAAACTGGGATTGGTTAATATTAATTATTGCTAAAACAGGATTACGTTTTTCAGAGGCACTTGCTTTAACGCCGGAAGATTTTGATTTTATTCACCAAACGATATCCGTAAACAAAACGTGGGATTATAAAAATGGGACTGGCTTTAATCCGACAAAAAATAAAGCATCAATTCGTAAGGTTCAGATGGATTGGCAACTAGGGATGCAATTTCAACAGCTAATTCGAAATAAAAAATCAGATAAACCAATTTTCGTAAATGGTCCTGTGTGTAATTCAACTCCTAATAAATGGCTGAGTAGACATTGTAAAAAAGTTGGAATTCCAGTGATTTCAATTCACGGATTACGACATACTCATGCATCACTTTTGATGTTTGCTGGAGTATCTATTGCTAGTGTTTCAAGAAGATTAGGGCATTCTTCAATTACTACAACACAGAAAGTTTATATGCATATAATCAATGAACTAGAAAATCAAGATAATGACTTGGTTATGAGATATTTAGCTAGTTTAAGTTAATTAAAGATTTTGGCTTACGCTGATGAAGAGTGATGAGAGTGTCGAGTTTTGAGAAAAAAGATGAAATACATTGCTGCTCTTCATAACTTGGCATTTCAATTGGCATCTTTGACATTTCTTTTCCTGAGACTTCGATGAAGGTCGACCCCGCACCATGTATTTCACCATATCTTTTTAATTTAGGGGTAATTGAATAAACAAAATATGAATCTAATTCGTTCTTATTTGGAATAATTGACTGGAATCCTTGATTTGTACATCCCTCTTTACCTAATATTGCTGTATTTCCAATACTTGCACGTGAAGTAAATAATACTGTACCAATTGGTAGTAATCGCGCTGAACTTTTCTTTAAGCCTAATTCAGTAATTTTTCTTTGGCTTTCATTAACGTAAATTTGGCTAGTAATTTCAACAGGAGAGTACCAGTTAATATCGCCATCCCAGTACTCAGAATTTTTTGTACTGGGAGTTCCTCCTCCTATTATTTTTGCTGTATCCCCCAACTTATGCTGTTCCCAAGCGTAAAAATAAGGAAGTAAGAAAAAATTCCTACTTCCTTTTTTATTTTACTTAAAATTTAGTTTTTACCCCTAAAATTCTTAATTGTTCTGCTATTTCTTTCTCTAATTTTGCTATTTCTTCATTATCTTTAGCTAATTCTGCATTTACTTTCTCTAAATCTATAGGCTCTTCTTCTTCGAAAGTATCAACATATCGAGGAATATTAAGATTATAGTCATTTTCCTTAATTTCATCCAAAGTAGCAATATGCGCATATTTAGGTACATCTTTACGAGCTTTATAAGTTTCAATAATCTTATTGATATTTTCAGAAGTTAATTTATTTTGGTTCTTACCCTTTTGGAATTCTTTAGAAGCATCAATAAATAAAATATCATCTGTATCACGCTTCTTTTTAAATACCATGATAATAGTTGGAATTCCTACACCATAGAACAAGTTAGCCGGTAGCCCAATTACGGCATATATTTTGTTACCACTTTGATGGTCAATTAAATTCTTACGGATAGTACCTTCAGCAGCTCCTCGGAATAATACCCCATGTGGTAATACAATAGCCATTGTCCCATCTTCATCCAAGTGGTAAAGACTATGTAAAATAAATGCATAGTCAGCCTTAGTTCTTGGGGCTAACTTACCGTAATCTTTAAATCTTGGGTCCTTTAACTTTCTTTCATTATTATCCCAATGTGCTGAATATGGTGGGTTAGCAACTACCGCATCAAAGAAACGAGGATGATCGATGCCTTGCACATCTTCTCCATCAGGCCAGTCTGATTCTAAAGTATCAGCATTATTTAAATTCATATCATTAAATTCTACACCGTGCATCATCAAATTCATTCTCGCAAGGTTGTATGTAGTAGTATTTTTCTCTTGACCATAGAACTTAACTGCGCCACTTCTCTTTCCACCAGGTACTTCACTTTTAACTGTCAAAAGTAATGATCCCGATCCACAAGTTGGATCATAAACAGAAAAGGCAGTATCTGATTGCTTAACGTTTTCTGTAACTATCTTAGCTAAAATTTGAGACACTTCATGTGGAGTGTAGAACTCGCCACCTTTTTTACCCGCAGAAGCAGCGAATTGTCCTATTAAATATTCATAAATATCGCCAAGGATATCTTTACCACTTTCATCTTTATATTCAATAGTATCAACTAATTTAACAAGTTGTCCCAGTGACTTTGCACGTGCAGTAGTAGTAGATCCAAGTCTTGAGTCACCTAAATTTATATCGTTGAATACTCCGCGAAAGTCTTTATGCGCTTCCGGATTCATTTCAGCATTTTGATTAAAATTCTCAAACATGTCTTGATAATCACTAGGGATTATTTCAGAGCTTGTGACTTTTTCAACCAATGAAGCCCATGTATCATTTGGAGCAATAGCATATCCTAAAGAAGCAGAAATATCTTCTAAGTAGTCCTTTAAATCATCACCTTGAGCTTCCTCTTTATATAATTCATTAATTGTTTTACCTTCTTCAGGTTCAATAATTCCATCATTTACAAGATAATTTTCTTGGTGTTCTGACAAGTATCTATAAAACATAAATGCTAGAATATAATTTTTATATTCATTTGCATCCATATTTCCACGTAAATTGTTTGCCATTTCCCATAATTTTGAGGTAATTTGTTCTAATTGTGCCATTTTTTAATCCTTTTCTATACAAACATTTGTTGTAATAATGCTTTTTTCTGTAATTCTAAGTGTTTGAGCTTACGCTGATGAAGAGTGATGAGAGTGTCGAGTTGACTGAAAAACTCGCCAATTTTATTTTCCTCTTTTAAATTATTTGGAAATTTCATCTTATAATTTGATAGTTGCGGAACCGTTAATTGAGGAACACCCGTAGATTCAACAAACGTCTTGTGAGTATTTATTATATTCGCCAAAAAATAATTATTGTGAGAACTGTTTATTGCAAGAAGACGTACAACAGGCGTAAAATTACAATTTCTAGCTTTTGCAATTCCTATTTCACCGCGACCAGTTACTGTCACTGCTGGAGCTTCAACTCTATATTTATCTTCATAATAGCCCACAAGACCATCATTGGTTAATGCATTAGCGTAAACTGGGTACTTACCATTTTTTAAAATTTTACTTTTATCAATATCTCCCCCAGCAATAATACTAGTAACAATCTCCCCCAACTTATGCTGTTCCCAAGCATCAGTAAATTCAGGAAATCTAATTTCTGGTTTATCCTCTCCATTTTTCGGAAACATTTTTTGAAGTAGACCACTTTTCATCTTTTCTAAATCAGTAAGCTTACGCTGATGAAGAGTGATGAGAGTGTCAAAATCCTTTAGAAACATTCCAATAGTAGACTGTTCTTGGATTTTTGAAGGAATGCGTACCTTTTTTTCTTCCATTCCTTTTTTAGTAATATGAGCCATTGTAGAGCCATTTGTATTTGACTCCAAAATATTTTTATCTCTAAGAAGTAACTGAATAGCAAATCGTTTATCAAGCTCTTGGGATAACTCTATCTTCCAAATATGATAATGATAAATAACTTTTTCTCCTCTCCATATATGCGGGCCAAATGTTGCAGACCAAGTATAAAGAAGGTCGCCATCATTAGCATAATATTTATCATCAAGTTCCATATTGGAGTAATACCAAGAATCATTTGTATAAAAATTCCCAACACGAAGGACTTTATATTTTCCTTCATCCAGTAATTCATTTTGAGAGTAGGCTCGACCATTTATAAAATTTGCTACGTTTCCCAATTTATGCTGTTCCCAAGGATCAGTGAAACCAGGGAACCTTAATTTCGGTACCAATTTTTTATCTTCCATAAATATTTATCTCCTTTTAAATCTATGGCTTTTTAATCTCATCAGCCAGGTCTAGTAATGCTACTCTTAGTTGCTTTCTATACTTCATTTTACTTAAGCTTTGAATTTCATCACTATGGGCTAAAATCTTATATTGGTCGTCTTTTGTTGCTTCTTTTAAAAGATTTCTGACCAGGGGTGTACTTTCTAAATCATTTGTTCCAAATTTATGGTTTTCAATTAATTCTTTAAGTGCATCCCCCGAAATAATATCTGTAATCCCCCACTTAATTCTAAAATCAAGTAAAATACGTGCAACGCCTTGATTATATGCTGCTTCAATAATTCTAGTAGCATTTTTCACTTTTGCAGGATACTTAAAATCAGCTGGTGGAAATTCTCCTCTTACAATCGCTTGTGCAGTGGATTTAATCTTATCGGCAAATTTTCTATCATCTAAGCCATTTGCAAATTCAACAATCTTTTTATGGGTTTCTTTGGCTTCTTCTTGTTTATCCTCATGGACTTGATTCATTAAGTCTTCTAAAAGTTCAGTTAGATAATCATAATTTACCTGAATATCTTTAATATGTGTCATTTGAAGATCAATTTGAATTAAAGGAACATCCCTCTTCTCTGAAATATATTCTTTCAACTCATTTTTTAAAACTGTAGTTAATTTAACTTCTTGTTCTGGTGTCATCCCCAATTCTTCTATCAAAGCATTAGGATTATCATAATCGAAGCCTTCTTCATTATTTTCCGATGTATATTGCTTCAGTTGTGCCATTCCTATATTATATTCACGTATCAAATTAAACATTTCATCTTTTTCTTTTTCAGACTTAGGTAATTCTTCAAATTCATTCGTTAAGTTAGATAATTTTGTAACTACCTCTTTTACTTCATTTTTCAAATCCTTAAATTCAGGAGCAGTTATATTATCTTTCTTATTCCTTATTTTTCGCTCTTCATCACTCAGATTAGCCGAGTCTTTATTAGCATAAATTGCTAGAGCCTTATTCATCAGTTTTTCATTTTGTGCGGGCCAACGATAGTTAACAATTCGTCCCCAGGGTTTTTCCTGACGATTAGCAATTCTATTGGTTCTTGAATATGCCTGAATTAAACTTGCCCCTTTTAAAGTTCTATCAACATATAAAGTATTCAGTTCAGGAGCATCAAAACCTGTCAGTAGCTGATCCACAACAATTACTAAATCCAGATAATTCTTATCACTCGCTGTTTTATTAAGCCTTGAAACAACATCCTCTGTATAACCAGAATCATCGTCTAACCCAAAATTAGTACCAAATTCTTCATTATACTGCTTCATAGCTCTGAGCAGACCCTCATTACTATCTACCATTGAATCATCATTATTAGTATTTTTATGGAATGTAATGGCAACCTTTAATGTAGTTTTCCCCTGACTTCGTCTTTCATCATTTACTCTCTGAAATTCATCATAATACATCATTGCCATTGGGGTACTAGCCTTCCCTCCACCAACATGAGTTGTTAATAAGGCATTATATTTTCCATCATTTGACCTGTTACGCCAATTTTTGAAAATATCTTTAACTACTTCTTTAACATGATCTATATTTTCATCATAAAAGCTAGGTTCTACTGCATCATCCATATCTTCAGGAGTTAAATTATCAATTTTATTTTGAATTTTTTTATCAGACCACTTTGGATGTCTTTCTTTATAGAAATGAGGTAAATATTTTTTCTTCATCTCATCTTTGCTAATAGTAGTCTCAAAATCCACTTTAAAACCTAAGACATTCTGGTCAGCTATAGCTTCACGAATAGTATAAGCGTGTAACAACTCACCAAAAATATCTTTAGTTCTTAGTCCGTTAGTAGTTTCATCAAACATAGGGGTTCCAGTATAACCAACCCAGGCAGAATTTTTAAATTTCTTTTGAATTAGAGCAAATGATTCTCCTCCTGTTGATCTATGTGCTTCATCTACAATAAATACAATATTTTTATTAGGAGATTTAAAAGACTTTTTCTTAACTAATGTTGTCAGCTTTTGCACCGATGTAACAATAATACTTCGATCTTTAGAATTGAGCTTCTTCCTTAATTCCCGTGTATTTTTAGTATCTTCAACAGTTCCATTTATATCATCCGTAGCATCAGGATCATATGCTTTATAATTTTCACTGGTTTGTTTTGTAAGTGCAATTCTGTCTACTACAAATACAACTTTATCTACATTTGGTAATCTACTTGCTAACCACGCAGTTTTAAAAGAAGTAATGGTTTTACCCGAGCCTGTAGTGTGCCAGATATAGCCTAATTTTTGATCAAAATTAAAATCAGCACTTTTTATCCTATCTATAACTCTCCGTGTAGCATAAACTTGATATGGGCGCATAACTTTAAGCATTTGCTTGTTCTGAGTTCCATCCAAAATCATGTAATTTGTAGCCATTTGATGTGCCATAGGGATCGAAAGCATAAGATCAGAAAATTCTCTCCAGTCTCTTACTATGCTATTATCTTTTTCTCTTTGCCAATTAAATGCAAAATCCTTATTGAATTTATCCTCAGTTGTATTAGCCATATATTTAATATTATTTGGCGTCATCGCAACTAGAATCTGTACAGTTGAAAATATATCACTATATTGATGCTCTACTATATATTGATGCATTTGATTTAATGCGTCATTGACATCAACTGTATCCTTTTTTTCTTCTATTTGAATAATAGGCAAGCCGTTTATTAGTAATGTAGTATCAAATCTTCTATTCGGTCGACCAGCGATTTTTGCAGGCCGCTGTATTTGATTAACAACTTGGTAAACAGTATCACCAGCTCCAACTTGACTCTGATCAAAAACAGTTAAAAAAACATGACGCTTATCTTCCAAATCAACTTCAATTTGAGATACCCCGTTTAATCCATATAAAAATTGACCGGCTTCATAAGGCGTTTTTAAATTATTGATCACCTGTTTTACTTGGTTAAATTCAATCGGAGTTAAAGGATTACCATTTAATGTCTTTCTATTATGTCTTTCAAGTATTTCTTTAAAATTATTCCATAAATCTTCTGTTGTTTTGATATCAGGCTCATATTTCCATAGTTTAGTCTTTACTACATAGTTAGTCATATGGTCACTAATTATCATAGATTCACTTTTATCTTTTGATGAAATATTCCCACTAGTAATATATTCAATCAATTTTGTTTCAAATACTTGTTCCTTCATGATAAAATTTCCTCCATAGTTCTTAGCGTAGCCTGATACTCAAAATCTGCTACCTTTTGTTTCAAAGCTTTTAAGTGAATAGCTTGAAAATATATTTTTCCGACTAATATCTGCTTATCAATTTTAGGCAATATTCCAATATCAAGTTGCTTTAATTCGCTTATTCTATATAAATGAATAGCTGTACCTTGTAAATTCTTAAATAATTGCTTTCTGATATAAGGAGATTGATTTAAAACATAGACTAAATAATTTGAATCTAAATTAGACTTTGGAATTAACTTAATAAAATTCCGAGGTATCAAATAATTTTTATGACAGCTACTTACACGTGTAGCTTTCCCGCTTAAAAGGCTGAAGATTATATCTCCTTTTTTTGTAGTAACTACTTGATCTTCTGTTTTTATAGTCTTTGATTTATTATCACTTTTTTCTACTTGGTTAAAATCCGAATCAAAATCGTTTTGATCATAAATTCTATAAACAGGAGCACTTGGATCCTCTGATTCTTTTATACGAAATTCTGGCGATCCACTTACAAACGTCGTTAATTTTTCTAACTTCATTTTTCTGTCTACTTTCTTTTTGATTTACAGCTGTTAATCTTATTAAACCATACCATTTTAAAAAATCAATATTTATTTTTGTGCAAATAATTTTGCACAAAAATTATCCGCATTTTTTTTAATTGAAGGAATAAATAATTAATAAATTCTAAGTTTCAAACAGAAAAAAGTGTACTAAATTATTATTTAGTACACTTTTAACTATTAATAAATAGTCTATTTATTTTTCTGCTTTCTCCAGCACAGCAACGCTTTCTACATGTGGAGTTTGCGGAAACATGTCTACTGGATCAATTTCATTAAAATCATAACCTTGTTCACGGAACAATTGCAAATCACGCACTTGGGTGGCTGGATTACATGAAATATAAACAATCTTCTTAGGATTAGTTTTTACAGCAGCGTCTATAAATTCTGGGGTGAGTCCTTTTCTTGGCGGATCAACAAAGATGACATCGGTCTTTAAGCCTTCATTAGCCCAACGTGGCATGACTTCTTCGGCTTTTCCAACTACGTATTCCGCATTAGTAATGCCATTCAACTTTGCATTTGCGTTGGCATCGTCAACAGCAGGCTTAATGACTTCCATCCCTCGAACCGCCTTTACATGTTTAGCTACAGAAAGGCCGATCGTCCCAATTCCAGAATAGGCATCAATTACCACATCCTCAGGCTTCAAATCAGCTTTTTCAATCGCCAAATTGTAAAGGCGCGGTGTTTGCAGTGAATTAATCTGGAAGAAACTTTGAGGAGAAATTCTAAATTTTACATCCCCAATCTTATCCGTAATATGATCTTCGCCAAAGACAACGTAATCATTTTTACCTAAAATCACATTCGTCTTCTTGGGATTATGATTCAAAATAATGCTGGTTACATCCGGAATTTGGCTAATTTCAGCGGCAACTTTTGGCAATTGCGGGAAATCACGATGGAGACAAACCAAAATCACCATAATTTCCCCACTGGCTTTACTTCTACGCACGTCAAGGTAACGTACTTCTCCCTTATTATGAATTTCATCATAAGCTGGGACCTTGTACTTACGCAAAATATCGCGGACAGCTATTAAAACACGATCAATTTCAGGATCTGTAGTAAAGAAATTAGTTAATGGTACCAAATCATGCGAATGACGTCTAAAAAAGCCGATTTCGAGTTGATCATTTACCATGCGCACTGGAACTTGCGCCTTATTACGATAACCTGTTTCTTCAGGACTTGGCAGAGTTTGATCTACTTTAATTTGATCAAGATCAGCCTTGTGAAGCAAGTTAACGACTTGGTTTCGCTTAAATTCAAGTTGCTTGTCGTATTTAATGTGAGCCAAAGATGCCAGACCTGTTTGCACCCATTGATTTAGCTTAACTTTAACTCGATCTGGACTTTCTTTGATAATTTCTTCAATTTTGGCAAAGGCAAACTTCTTCTTCACCTTTAAAACTTTTGCCTTCACAATTTCACCAGGAAGGGCATTATTGACAAAAATCGTTAAACCTTCATAATGAGCTACACCCATGGCTTCGTAAGATAAATCCGTAATTTCTAATTCAACAATTTGATTTTTTTGCATACTTATCAACCTTTTTTAAAATCTACTGTCCTTATGATACTAGAAACGAACTAAATTTACTATCAAGGCGAAAATAATTTAATTAGGGCATTGACATATTTTTTTAAGCTTGCTATCATATTTTTCAATAACAAACGACCAAGTAGTTGCTTCGTTAAGCGTTCAGAGATCTGGTGGTTAGTGCGAACCAGTCAGGCGAAGTAGATGAATTACATCGTTAACAATAGTTTATTCGGAATCATTCAGAACCGTTATCATCTGATAAAGATTAAGCTTTTTGAGCTTAAATGTGGGTGGTACCGCGGTTAATCATCGTCCCGTTGACATAAAAGTCAACGGGACTTTTTGTTTGGAGGAGTTTTTATGAAAAAGAAAGTCTCATTTACAGAATCCCTCATTATCCTCGCCGTTCTGTTAATTATCTTAGGACTGGCCGTTATCAAATTCGGTCTTTCACCAGAAGTACCAGTCTTATTTACTGTTTTACTTCTTACTTTCTGGGCTAAATTTCGAGGATTTTCCTGGCAAGACATTCAAAACGGAATTAAAGAAGGTATTGGTGTAGCAATTATTCCAATCTTTATCTTTATTTTGATTGGTGCCTTAATTGGTCTTTGGATCCAAGCTGGAATTATTCCTTCCATCATGGTTTTAGGTTTTAAATTGATCAATGGTAGTTTCTTTATCCCATCAGTTTTTGTGGTATGTTCTATTGTGGGGATTGCTATCGGGAGTGGTTTTACCACTATTTCAACCGTCGGGATTGCTTTATTTGGAATTGGGGCAAGCATGAATGCCAATCCTGCTCTAGTTGCTGGTGCGATCATTTCGGGGGCCGTATTTGGTGATAAAATGTCTCCTCTTTCCGACTCCACCAACCTTTCTTCAGCAGTTGCAGAAAGTGAACTTTTTGCCCATATCAAAAACATGATGTGGTCAACTATTCCAGCTTTCTTTGTTTCATTAATTTTATTCTGGATTTTAGGTAATAGTGGGCAAATGGATTTAACCAAGATTGAAAAAACTAGTCAAATCCTTCAATCTCACTTCACCATTAGCTGGTGGGCAATTGTGCCAATCATCTTAATGCTCTTATGTGCTTGGAAAAAAGTTCCTGCAATTCCAACCTTATTCATTAACATCACCGCTACAGTCATCATGATCTTTATTGAAAATCCTAGTTACTCCGTTAAAAGTTTAGATAACTTAATCATGAACGGTTTTGTGGCTAAAACTGCAGATTCTTCAGTCAATGCCCTACTTACTCGTGGAGGAATTTCCAGTATGATGGGCACAGTAGCTTTAATCATCTCCACCCTCTCTCTTGGCGGCATGTTAATGAAATTTGAAATCGTTCAAAGTGCCATGGAACCTTTAGTTAAGCACCTCAAAAAGCCAGGACGTTTAATCACTGTCACTATTCTTTCTGGAATTTGTATTAATCTTTTTGTTGGTGAACAATACCTTTCAGTAATTTTACCAGGACGTGCATTTAAGCCTGCTTACGATAAAATTGGTCTTTCTTCATTAGCGTTAAGCCGTGTACTTGAAGATGGTGGTAGTGTAATTAACTACTTAATTCCATGGGGTGTTGCTGGATCATTTGCTGCTTCAACTTTAGGTGTTCCTGTTTTGGCATTTATTCCCTTTACTTTCTTTAGTTTGCTTTCCCCAGTCTTTTCTATCTTAAGCGGAATCACTGGAATTGGTCTTAAATGGAAAAAGAATACGAAATAACTAATCTAAATTAAACATTTCTCTTTAGTCCCTTCTAGTTTTGTGATAGCTTATTATTAAGTACATTAATAACTAGAAAGGGTCTTTTTATGGATAATTTTTCTAATTCTGGACGTCGGCAAGTCCAAGATGTAACAGCTGTTAATCGTTTTTTAAGTAAAATGTACGGCATTATGACAATTGCCGTTTTAGTTTCTGCACTCACTGCATTTATCACCATGACTTTCTTCAGAAGTGCAGTCATGCACATGTCTGGAGTAATGATGTGGATTGTATTTTTGGTTCCACTATTTTTATGTATGGGGATTAGCTTTAAAGCTGCCAAAAATCCAACTTTAGGATTTATATTATTGATGATTTTATCAGTCGTCTACGGTTTTGAATTTGCTCTTATCGCTGGCTTTTATACTGGAGCTCAAATTGCGACTGCCTTTGTTTCAGCTGCGGGTATTTTCATTGCCATGGCCGCATTTGGAACTTTCACCAAGCGTGATTTATCTAACTGGGGAGCTTATTTAGGAGCTGCCCTAATCGGATTCTTTGTAGCTTGGATTGTTAACTTCTTCTTGAAAAATCCATGGGTTACTTACATCTTCTCATTTATTGGGGTAATTATCTTTACTGGTTTCATTGCCTACGATGCTCACAAAGCTAAGCAAATTTACAATGAATTCGGCGGTGAAGTTTCAGAAAATGGTTTGGCTATTATGGGTGCTTTAAACCTTTACCTTGACTTCATTAATGTCTTTATTTACTTACTTGAAATCTTCGGCTTCAGTAGTGATAATCGTTAATTTATAGCAAAAAAGTAGGACTTAGTATCAAATTACTAAGTCCTATTTTTTATGGTTATTTATCCACCAACATAAAATTCAATATGTTGTTGTAAATTTTCAAAGCTTACTGGGCAATATCCACCAATTTCACCATCGAGGTTAACTGGAAGATCCTGACCTTCACTCTTTCCAATAAGTTCAGCTTTCAAGCTTCTTGTCTTGGTATAAATGATGTTTGGATCATCGACATGTTTACCATTTAACGCCAAAGCCATTAATTTCATCACATTTACCGGATCCGATGGCTTAACAACGATCAATTGGAATAAACCATCGCTCAATTGGGCATCTGGCATAATTTGCTCAAATCCTCCAATTGAATTGGTCATCCCTAAAAGGAACATCGATAATTTACCTTCATAAACACCATTATCATAAGTCAAGCGCATTTCATTCTCAGTTAAATGAGGCAACATTTCTGCCCCTTTAATAAGATATGCGGCATAACCTAAAGCTGACTTAATCTCAGAAGGAACCCCATAAGTAAGTTCAGTTAAAGAACCACTGGCAGCAATATTTACAAAATATTGAGTTTGCGCACCAAAATTTGCTTTACCGATATCCATCTTACGTGTGATATCCTTCAGAATCACCTTCGCAGCTGCAGGAATATCATCCCGTGGAATTCCCAAAGCACGGGCATAGTCATTAGTAGTTCCTGCTGGAATAATTGCCATCTTTGGTCTATTTTTTAAAAATGCAATTCCATTCACTACTTCGTTGATTGTCCCATCTCCACCAGCGGCAACAATGAGTTCAAAGCCCTCTTTTGCGGCACGCGTAGCTTCATTTTGAGCACTTTTTTCTTCTGGAGTAGTTCTAAAAGCACTAGCTTCATAACCTGCTTGCTCTAAGACATCCAAAATATCGGCCACATTTTTTGGCATTTGTTCGTGACCGGATACAGGATTATAAATTAATCTTGCTTTACGAGTCATATTCACTACCTAGTTTTCTATAACTTAACGACTAGCTAATTCTTCATTAAGAAGCTTATTAACTACCTTAGGGTTTGCCTTACCACGAGTTTGCTTCATAATTTGACCAACTAAGAATCCAATGGCACGGTCCTTACCATTCTTGAAGTCCTCAACAGATTGTGGGTTGTTGTCGACTACTTCAACAACCATTGGCTTCAATACTGACAAGTCTGATAATTGAACCATACCATTTTCTTCAACATACTTCTTAGGAGAAGTTCCATTTTCAATAGTTTCAGCAAAGACCTTCTTAGCAATCTTAGAAGAAATAGTTCCATCTTTAATCAAATTAATCATTTCTGCTAAGTGTTCAGGAGTCAGTTTCACATCAGCTAAAGCTACACGGTTATCATTTAAGTAACCATTAACTTGTGTGTTCATCCAGTTAGCTGCAAGGGTTGGATCAGCACCAGCTTCTACAGCTGAGTCGAAGAAGTCTGAACTTTCCTTAGTTTGAAGCAAAACATTTGCATCATATGGCTTTAAGCCAAATTTGTTAACGTAGTCATCATAACGTTCAAAGGCTGATTTTGGAAGCTCCTTGGCAATTTCATCGATCCATTCTTGACTAATATGGTCAGGTGCAATATCTGGTTCAGGGAAGTAACGGTAATCAGCTGCACCTTCCTTAACACGTTCAAGCACAGTCTTACCAGTTGCTTCATCAAAACGACGAGTTGAAACTTGAATTCTACCACCTGAGAGTAAAACTTGTTCTTGACGCTTTTGTTCATAAGCCAAAGAACGTCTTACGTGGTCAAATGAGTTCAAGTTCTTCATTTCTACTTTAGTACCAAGTTCTTTTTGGCCAGCAGGACGAATGGAGATGTTAGTATCAACACGCATTGAACCTTCTTCCATCTTAACGTCAGAAGCCCCAGTAAATTGAACAATTTTACGTAATTTTTCAAGATAAGCGTAAGCTTCTTCAGGATCTTCCATATCTGGTTCAGAAACAACTTCAAGTAATGGCACACCTTGACGGTTCAAGTCTACATATGAGTAGCCATTTGTTCCGTGAGTGTTCTTACCAGCATCTTCTTCGATATGCATTTCATGAATACCAATACGCTTCTTCTTACCGTGAACTTCAACTTCAATGTAACCATCACGAGCAAGTGGTTGGAAGAATTGAGTAATCTGGTATGCCTTAGGGTTGTCTGGGTAGAAGTAGTTCTTTCTATCAAAGTGAGTAGTTGGCAAAATATGAGCATGAGTTGCCAAAGCTACCATAATACCCAAACGATAAACATCTTTATTAACCTTTGGTAAGACACCTGGCATAGCCCAATCGATAACGTTGGTTTCGGTGTTAGGCTTTGCACCATATGTTACTGGTGAAGGTGAGAAAATCTTACTCTTAGTCTTTAATTCGAAGTGGACTTCTAATCCGATAGTCGATTTAAAATTCATTCAATTAATCCTCCATTCCAGTTGGTGTTTTTTCATAAAACTTGTTGCTACGTTCAATAAAGTCAGCAGTCTTGAAGACATTTCCTTCATCAAAACGCTTAGCCATAATTTGTAAGCCGACAGGCATTCCGTCAACTAAACCAGCTGGAACACTAGCTGCAGGGATACCTGCTAAGTTTGCTGAAATAGTCAAAAGATCGTTGTTGTACATCTTAATTGGATCAGAAACTTCTTCACCAATACCAAATGCAGGTTCAGTAGTAGTTGGTCCAACGATTACATCATTTTCAGCAAAAATCTTGTCAAAGTCATCGCAAATCAAGGTTCTAACCTTAGCTGCTTGTCTAAAGAATCTGTCGTATGAACCAGCAGAAAGGGCAAATGAACCAAGCATGATACGACGCTTAACTTCAGTGCCAAAACCTTCTGAACGTGATTTTACATAAACATCAAGTAAGTTCTTGGTGTCCTTAGCACGGTAGCCGTAACGAATACCATCATATCTTTGAAGGTTTGATGAAGCTTCACTAGAAGCAATAATGTAGTAATCAGGAACAACATACTTAGTATGTGGGAGTGATACTTCATTAATAATTGCACCAGCTTCCTTCAAAGTATCAATTTGCTTTTGAATAACTTCGCGCATTTCACCGCTAACTGCATCCATGTATTCCTTAGGAACAGCTACGCGAAGACCTTTAACGTCTTGACCAATAAACTTGGTAAAGTCAGGAACTTCACGAGTTGAAACAGTGGAATCGTGGTCATCCCCACCAGCAATAACATTTAATACTTCAGCCGAATCCTTAACACGCTTGCTCATTACCCCAATTTGGTCAAGTGATGAACCAAAAGCAATAAGACCCCAACGTGATACACGGCCGTAAGTTGGCTTAATTCCAAAAATTCCGTTAAATGCAGCAGGTTGTCTAATTGAACCACCAGTATCTGAACCCAAAGCGGCAACAACTTGGCCACCAGCAACTGCAGCTGCAGAACCACCGGATGAACCACCAGGAACTTTATCCAAATTCCATGGGTTATGAGTTGCACCATAATATGAATGTTCAGTAGATGAACCCATCGCAAATTCATCCATGTTAGTCTTACCAACAAAGGTTGCACCTGCATCCTTTAACTTGCTGATAACTGTTGCGTCATACATTGGCATAAAATTGTACAAAATATGACTAGCTGCAGTAGTCTTCATGCCATTAGTGATGATATTGTCCTTAATAGCAATTGGAATACCAGCCAATTTACTCTTTGAAAAATCAAGATTTTCTGGAGGCTTAACATCATCGTCAACAGTAATCCATGCATTTAACTTTTTATCAGTATCTTTAATGTTTGCTACAGTGTCTTTAGCCAATTGATCTGCTGATAAGTCACCACTAGCAAGTTTCTTATTTAATGAGTCAATAGTTTCGTTTAAGTAATTCATTACTCGTTATCGTCCTTCTCAATAATTACAGGAACCTTAATGAAGCCGTTTGCCTTTTCAGGAACATTTTCCATTAATTCTTCTCTATCTTGCCAGTGTTCAGGTTTGTCTTCTCTAAATACAGTATCACGATCTACTACTTGTACTGTTTCAGGAACACCTTCAGTATCAACTTCTGAAAGTTGATCTGCCATATTAATGATTGAACTCATTTGTTCAGTGAATTCGCCGATTTCGTCATCGTTAAACTCAAGTCTTGAAAGAGTTGCAACGTGCTTAATCGTATCTTCTGTGATTTCCAATCCGATTCCTCCTATTCGCCGCCATAAACATGGACTTGATAAGCGCCATCTGCGGTTTCCTTAGCAATTAAAGCTTGTACATTATCAACTGAACCAATTTTAATTTCAATTGGACAATCGTTAGGTAAATATTTCTTGGCAGTGGATAGAACTAACTGAGTAAAACTTTGAGTTTGTTCATATCCATAAAACTGTGTAGTAATAGAAATATTTTCTTGTGCAAGTTTTCCATTTTCATAGCGCAAAGTTGCAGTTACTCCACTAATGTTAGGGAAGTAATCCTGAATTGCTGCTTTGAAGCTATTGAAACTAGAGGCGTCATCACTATTAATGGCTTTAGCATCGCCGATTGTCGGCAAAACTTGTGTCTTTTCCGACACGGCTTTCCATTTAGATATTTTACTACTATTAGGGCTCGCTGTCCCATAAGCAAAGTAAGTTCCACCAACTAATGAATCTTTACTGGTTTTTGAGAATAAACCAACTGTAATTGGAATATTCTTCAATCCCTTTTTCTTACGCAATCGCGCTACAATTTGATTAGCTGCTTGTTCACCAAATTGGCGCTGTTCTGCTCTAGAAATATTTTTTTGATATTCTGGACCATCTTTAACTTTTTGATAGTAGTCAATTGAATTTAAGGCTAATCCAATACTAATTCCACCAATATGGTAATTAGGACTTGATCCTGTTAAATAATCTTGCTCTAAAATTTCTTCTAGATAGTATGGATTATAATTTTTCTTAGTTCCACTAGCTGGATTTAAACCAGTAGGATTACTCTTAGATTTTCTAGCAAGCCAATCTGTTACTGTGGAAGCATCCAAGTATTGGCCTTCTTGGAAAACATATGAATTAGGTGAAAATTGATTTTTTGAAATTTGAATCAATCCTCGTTCTAATTCTCTTGTATCAACCGAATTATCATTATCGGTTGCAGTTAAACCAGAAATTGGACTAGTTACGTAACGTCCATTTTTCATTAAAACGGTATAACCGTTATTTCCAGTTGAAGTAGTTTGAGAGCCTTTTTTCTTAGTATTGGATGTAGTAGTTGCATTATTGGCTAAATTTGAATCTTTCAAATTACCACATCCACTTAGGGTAGCTACTACTCCTGCTAATGCTATAAATTGTAAATATTTCTTCACGATTTACTATTCCTTTATTTCAATTGTGCAATTGCTTCCTCTTCAGTTAAAAGTGGAATTCCTAGTTTTTCAGCTTTCGCATATTTAGAACCCGCATCTTCACCATAAATCACATAATCAGTCTTTTTAGAAACCGAACCTGTAACTTTGGCTCCACGTTCTTGAAGCTGTCTAGTAAATTCACTCCTAGTAAAGTGAGCTAGCTTTCCAGTTAACACTACTGTCTTTTCTTTAAAAAAGTTATCTGGAACAGCTTCTGGTTCATCCTCCCCTAAATATTGCATATTAACGCCGCTATTTTTAAGATCTTCAATTAATTCTTTAGCAGAGTCTTGAGCAAAATATGTAGTCATGGACTGGGCAATTGTCATACCTATTGTATCGATTGCCGCTAATTCTTGCACCCCTAGAGTCATAATCTTTGACAGATTTTTAAATTTTTGTGCTATTAATTTAGCCGCTTTGGCTCCAACATGATCAATTCCAAGACCAGTAATCAAAAGTTCAACTGAATTCTTCTTTGAATTTTCAATTGCTGTCAACAAATTATTAATCGATTTTTCTTTAAAATGATCTAATTGAGATAAATCCTCCGCAGTTAAATGATACAAATCTGCCACATTATGAACCAAATCTTTGGCAATTAACTGTTTAACAATCTTAGGACCAAGACCAGTAATATCCATCGCTGTTCTAGAAGCAAAGTGAATAATACCTTCTTCAACTTGTGCAGGACAAGATGGATTAATACATCTTAGTGCCACTTCACCTTCCAGATGAACGAGCTCTTGACCACATGATGGACAAAGAGTTGGGATTTCGTAAGGCTTTGAATCTTTAGGACGTTTGCTCAAAATCACCTTTGAAATTTCAGGAATGATATCGCCAGCTTTGTGAAGTAAAACAGTGTCGCCGATTCGGACATCTTTTTGTTTTAATAAATCTGCATTATGCAGAACTGCTCTTGAAACAGTAGTACCAGCAAGTTGAACCGGGTCCATAACTGCAGTTGGAGTAACGACACCTGTTCTTCCAACTGTCCACTCAATGTCTCTAACAACAGTTTCTTGCTCTTCTGGGGGAAATTTATATGCAATTTCCCAGCGCGGAACTTTCACTGTATTACCCAATTCTTGTTGCAAACTTAATTCGTCTACTTTTAAGACGATTCCGTCTATTCCATAAGCTAAGCTATCACGCTTTTTAGTATATTCATCAATAAAGTCAAAAACCTCATCCATACTGCTTAACTTTTTGCCCGTTTGATTAGTGTGAAAACCAAGCTTAGACATCTCTTGAATAGCCTGATGCTGACTAGTTATATCTTTTGGTGGATTTACCCAAGTATAAATAAAAGTGCTTAAATCACGTTTTTTAGTCACTTGAGCGTTAAGTTGTCTCAAAGATCCAGCAGCCGCATTACGTGGATTTGCAAAAACAGCCTCTCCTTTTTCATCACGCTCTTTATTAAGGCTGGCAAACGCTTCTTTACTCATGTAACATTCCCCACGCACTTCAGTGGTGATTTTTTCGGGTAAAACTTGGGGAATATCTTTAATATAACGAGCATTGGCCGTTACATCTTCACCGATACTCCCATTTCCACGCGTTGACGCTCTCGTCAACTTACCGTCTGTATATTCAAGTGAAAGAGAAAGTCCATCAATTTTAAGTTCTACATTATAAGCCACGGGATGGCCTACTAATTTTTGCATCCGTTGATCAAATTCTTTGAGCTCTTCTTTTGAAAAGACATCCCCCATTGAAAGCATCGGAATCTCATGCTCAACCTTTGAAAAATCAGAATTAACTTGGCCTCCGACTCTTTGAGTAATTGAGTCAGGCGTTACAATTTCCGGAAATTCAGCTTCCAGTTCCAGCAACCGATTATAGTTTTGATCATAAACGTGATCCTCAACTTCAGGCGCATCTTTTGAATAATAATCTTCAGCCCATTTATCAAGTTTCTTTCTTAAAGATTTTGCTTCAGTTTGGGCTTCATCAAGAGTGATTTTTGCCATTTTATTCTCCCCTGATAAATATTTAACAACTGTTTTATATTATACCTTTTTAATTGGAGCAAAGGCAGCTAAAAGTCTCTTAATCCCTTTGCCATCAAAGGCAATATCTAGCTCCATGTCTTCACCTTCGCCATTGACCTTAACAACGACTCCGCGACCCCAAGCTTTATGTTCTACTTGATCACCAACACTCCAGCCTTTCTTTTCTGCGCCAACTGCTCCAGAAGCTTTTTTAGCCTGAGAGGTGTATACACGAGCTGTTTGCTTTTTAGTAGAAAATGGAGCAGCTTGTTCAATTAAATTATTGACTGTATTCAAAGAATTAGATTGCTCTTCTTCCAAGTCCTTTTCATCAATTTCATTTAAAAATTGTGAAGGTGGATTGTATTCTACTCTTCCGTATCTCATTCTAGAAAAAGCGCTAGTCAAATAGAGTTCTTTCTTTGCTCTAGTAATTCCCACATAAGCTAATCGTCGTTCTTCTTCAATGTTATTTTCTTCCATTGCACGTGCTACTGGGAACAAACCATCTTCCATTCCAATTAAAAATACTACTGGAAATTCTAGCCCTTTAGCTGCATGAAGTGTCATCAAAGTCACTTGATTACCATCATCATTTAAATCGTCCTGATCGCTTAATAATGAAACCTCAGCCAAAAAGTCAGATAATGGATTAGACTCATCTTCATCCGGTTCATAGTTTTCCTCAAAGCGCTTAGTTACTGATAAAAATTCATCAATGTTTTCTAAACGAGTTTCAGCTTCAATTGTATTTTCTTTCTTTAAAGCATCTACATAACCAAAATCTTCCAGAATCTTCAAAGTTAGATCAGTTACATTATTATTTTGAGCAAAGGCAATCGCATCATGAAGTTTTAAAGCAAACTCTTTTAACTTGTTAGCTGCCCGAGTAGAAATATCGGATGCATCCACATTATCCATTGCAGAAAGAGGGGTAATTTGGTTGCTATTAGCAAAATTAAAGAACTTTTCAACTGTAGCAGCTCCAATTCCACGCTTTGGCACATTGATGATTCTATTTAAGCTTAATGCATCGGCAGAATTTGCCACCAATTTCAAATATGCCATTACATCTTTAATTTCTTTTCGATCATAGAACTTGTGACCACCAACAATTTGGTAAGGAATATTTGATTTTACAAAGGCTTCTTCGACAGTTCTTGATTGCGCATTTGTCCGATATAAAACTGCAAAGTCTTTATAGTTGCGATTTTTATCTTTTACTTCTTCTTTTACCTTAGAAATAATATAATGCGCTTCGTCGTCGCCATTTTGTGCCTTATAGTAAGTGACTTTTTGTCCATCTCCTTGATCAGTCCAAAGATTCTTAGCTTTGCGATTTTGATTATTTTGAATAACAGAGTTAGCGGCAGACAAAATGTGGCCAGTTGAGCGGTAATTTTGTTCAAGTTTAACAGTTTGAACGCCATCTTTTTTATAATCTTGCTCAAAATTCATGATATTTTCCATGTTTGCACCACGCCACCCATAGATTGACTGGTCAGCATCCCCGACAACACACAAGTTTTTATATTGAGCCGCCAAAGCATGAGTTAATTGATATTGTGCTTCGTTCGTATCCTGATACTCATCCACTAAAATATAGCGAAACTTATTTTGATAAAAATGTAAAACATCCGGTGCTTCTTTAAACAAGCGCAAAGTTTGCATAATCAAATCATCAAAATCCATAATTTGATCTTGTTTTAGCCGCTTTTGATATTCATGGTAAATTCTTGCCGTTGTTTTTTCAAAAGGCGAAGCAACATTTTCTTCATAATCCTTTGGAGTCAATAAATCATTCTTAGCATTAGAAATATAAGAAATGATTTTACGTGGTTGATACGTTTTAGGATCAATATTTAAATCTTTTTCAATATGCTTAATCAAGGTTAATTGTTCTGCAGGATCAGCAATTGAAAAATTATTGCTATAACCGATTTTTTCGGCATCTCTACGTAAAATTCGGACACACAACGCGTGAAAAGTAGACATCCAAATACTATCAGCAGCAGGACCCAATAATTTTTGTTCACGTTCGCGCATTTCACTGGCCGCTTTATTAGTGAAGGTAATGGCCAAAATATTCCATGGACCCACCCCTTGTTCTTCAACTAAGTAGGCAATTCTTCTGGTCAAAACTGAAGTCTTACCACTTCCTGCACCAGCTACAACTAAAAGCGGGCCTTCAGTAGTTTTAACAGCTTGTTTTTGCTGGGGATTCAATCCAGCTAAAATAGATTCTTCGCTCATGTTTCTTCCCTTCACAATCAAAAAATTAAATATAGCCTAACTATTATAACAAAAAAGATTAGAACAAAAGTTCCAACCTTTTAAAATTATTTATCATATTTTTCCAAATCGAATTGTTCAATTAAGTTTGTCAATTTTTCTGCATAATTTGGATCAGTGGCATAATTATCTTGAACTAAGGCTTTAGCTTGTGTCTTATAATCTTTAGCAGCTAGGACATGCTTATACTGTTTCGGATTCCAAGTAGTTCCATTTTGGAAAAGCCGAGCGTGAGCTCTAATTGAAGCCTCATAGGAGTCATAAATTTGGAAACGCGCTTTTACTTCCACCCATTTACCATTTTCATATTCTTTAGTTGTCAAAACAGCAGACGTATTAGGATTAGTACCTTTTACTCCAAACAAATTATTATATTTTTGCGAAAGCGCGCTTTGACCATAATTACTTTCTAAGCATGCCTGGGCAATAGTAATACTTGGAAGTAAATCATATGATTTATCAACATTTCGGGCAATAGGTCCAATCTTTTTAATAAAGGCTTTTCGCTGGCGCATCAAACGTGCAGCTTCTTCTTGACGCTGCAACTGCTCCATTTTATATTGTTCTTCTCTAGCAGCAGCCCGGCGGTAATAATGAAAACCAACTGCACCTACTGCTAGTACAACTAAAATAATAAAAATTCGAATTATAATCGATAGAGTTGAAATTTTACGTTTTTTAGCCATCCAAGAATTCCTTACACTTACTTAATCAACCAACACAACTCGGAATAACAAAAAAGAAGCCACTCTACAGTGACTTCTTTAATAGGTGCGGGCGAGAAGACTCGAACTTCCACGATCTAAAGCGATCACAAGATCCTTAGTCTTGCGCGTCTGCCATTCCGCCACGCCCGCGGTACTTAATTATAGTACCCTAAATATCTCACTTATGCAAGAGAAATTTTAAATTATTTGAATTTTTCTTTCAAAATTAGCCTTCCCCCGCATTTTCCGCAACAAAATTTTCTAATATCAATCTTCCTCATTCTAAAATATCGCTGCTGGCAATTCTTGCAGATGTACAGATAATTGGCTTTCTTTGTTTTTCTCAACCCAATATCAGGCGCATAGCGACTACCATCGACTTTTTTGAGCAAATTTCTGAAATCATGATCGCGATGCCGGTAACCTTTCCCAGCTAAATGCAAATGATAATGGCACAACTCATGCTTGATGATTCCTTCTAAATACTTCGCATATTTCGGTTCTAAAAAATGTACATTAATTTCTAGATGATGATCGTCCAAATGATAACGTCCACCAGTTGTACGCATCCGCCGATTAATTTTAACCTCATGAAGGAAAGGTTTACCAAAAAACTTCTTTGAAATCTTTTCAACTAATTCTTGTAAGTGCCTTTGATCCATTTAACTTCTGATGTACTTGGCATACAAAGCAGCTTCGCGCTTAGTTTTAATTCTAACCTTTAACGCAGTCACTATTTTTCGTTTTAAGGGTTTTTCTCCTTCCATCCAAGTTCCCGTAAAGACATGAATAGTCTTAGACTCAGGAGAAGGATTACATAAAACTCCATCGGGGTAAATATGGATGCCTGTTTGAAGAATTTGCTCGTGATTATTAGGTTGAGCATGGTATTTATTTTTTAAAATATCAGAAACCGATACCGTATTTACACCTGCTAATTGATCATTTCTGTTAAATTCAAAATCACGATCCTCATAATAATCAAGCATATCTTTTAAAAGAGGATGATGCTTTTGCGCACCAAAGACAGCAGTAAATGGGTTGTCTTTGTTTTCAAATCCAACAAAGGCCGCATTATCTAGTAATTCTTCTAAATTATCTAAAACCAGGACATCCGTATCTAAATAAATACCTCCATATTCATAAACAGCTTTAGCTCGAATATAGTCAGAAACAAAGGCCCACTTTTTAGCCTTATAAGCCTCCTCAACATACTTATTTTCATGAATATCAAAATTATCTTCATTCCATTCGATAATCTTGTAATCTTTCAAATGCTTACGCCACGTCTTCATACAGCGCTGAATATTCTTAGGTTTGGGATTACCTCCCACCCAGACATAATGAATTATTTTTGGAATCATAGTTATCCTTTCTTTAAAAATTTCTTGATCAACACAACAATATCTTGATTAAAGTCTAATTTAAATGCAAACATTAATCCGACATAAAGAATAAACATCAAAATTGATTTCACTGCCATATTAATAAAAACTGATGGAATCAAATTCGGAATGGCTAATCCAACTACAAGAGCAATAATGGCGATCAAAAAGTACTTAGGTATGTCCTGAAAGGCATATCTAAAATCATACCCGTCTCGCACAATCCAGAGTCTTAAAATTAAAACCACAAATTCAGTAATTAAGATTGCGATTGTCGCACCAACGGCTCCAAAAGGTCGATCTAATAAACAACTCAAAACAACTTCCACAATAGCTCCGATAATTACCGGAATAGCATAATCTTTATCACGCCGATTTGCCAAAGCGAATTGATTGGCAAAAACACCCCCCATGGGGATCATAATGATTGTCAGAGTGAAGAAAAACATTAGTGGCGTCATTGGAATATACTTTTTACCAAAGAAGAAGGGAACAAACTGTTTAGTATTAGCCATAATAATTACAGAAAACAGCGTCCCCAGCATGATCGTCGCCTCAAGAGACTTCTTCAAAATCACTTTTTGCGTTTCTTTTTCCTCACTCGCCATCTTGGGCATAATTACCAGGGAAATACTCGTAATCACCCCTAAAACCATGTTAGAAATTCTCTGCGAGTTATCATAGAAAGATACTTGAGTTGAATTTTGGAAGAAACCTAGAATTGGTTTATCTAATGAAGTATAAATTTGAGTTGCAATCTGAGGAATAAGCAAAGTGATGATTGCCTTAATTGAGGTTTGGTATTTATAAAAGTGCTTTACTGGTTTTCCAACATAGCGATGAATGTCAAACCAAAAGACAAAAGACCCCAGCATAGTTGAAACGGACATAATCAAAAAATATTTCCATAAGTCTCCAGGATTTTTTACCCAGAGCAAGATCAAAACTACGCTAACTAATTTAACCGCTGTATTTTTTAAAACTACTCGGCCAAAATCAGCTAATCCTTGAAAAAACCAAGAGATATCAACTTGTGCTGAAATAAGATATGGAATCATCAATAAAATATAATTCCAATATTGCACTTTGAGAGTACTACAAATGACAATGGTCAGCAAAATTGTCACAATTCCAGCAATAGCTTGAAAATACCACAAGCCCCAAAAAGCTTCAGTTAAGTCTTGCATGGAGCCATAGGTTCTAGTCCGTGAAATTGTCCGCATCCCAATGTAAGAAACTGACAAAGTACAAAACACCATCAAAAATTGAATAGTATTATTTACACTACTATAAATCCCATAAGTTCTTGGTCCCAAAACTCTAGACAAATATGGAACTGTAATTAACGGCACCAACACCAAAAAAATCTGATAGACCGCATTATACAAAATATTTAAGAATGTTCTCTTCACTATACCCACCTAATTATTTTGCGTCATGGCATTAAAAGCTTGTTCACAGTAATTGTTACCTTTAACTTGATTGGTCAAATCAAGCCAATATAGACGGCGATTATGAATTTGGCGATTATCAAGCTCATCCAGATTACCTAATAATTCTTCTTGAGAATTAATGCAAATCCCGGGCGTAATTTCTTCATAGGGTCCCATTAAAAGACCACGTACTTTTTCATACTGCTTCAAATAATTAGTAATAAAGATAATTGGTTTATTTAAATGTAAGTAATCAAAATAGATTGAAGAAAAGTCCGTCATCAAAAAGTCTGTATCGCCCAATAATTCATATAAATCATAATTATGATCAAACAAGTAATCATTGTTTAAAAAGGCAATATTTGAATAATGACTATCAAAATTTTCAAACATGCGCATTTCATAGGGATGCAATTTTACGATTAAATATTGATGACGCGCCTTTAAAGCTGCATTCAATTCTTCACCATTAAAATCGTTAAAGGCAAAGAAATTTCCAGATTTAATTTTCTCCATCACAGATTTATCTTCAAGTTCATAACGAAAAGTTGGCATGTAAATTCCAATTTGAGCCTGTGAGTCTTCGGTATCAAACAAGTCTTTTAAAAGCTCTTCTTTAGAAATAACCGGATTATTCAAGGCATCTAAACGGGGAAAACCCATTTTACGATATTTTTTTCCTTCAATTGCAATACAGGCGCTCATTAAGCTTTCATACAAATCCGAGTTAGAAGCAACAATATCGGCATTCTTATGCCACAATTTTTCATTACGCTTATTGTCGCGATAGCGCGTATTATTCGCCATAATCCCCATCCGCTTAAGGGGAACTCCATGCCAGAATTGTAGATTAATCTGGCCTTTTTTTACTTTAAAAGGTTGATGCGTAGTAATAACATAACGTGCACTACCAATTTTTTGCCAGCTTTCCCATTTTAAGTGTGAAGATGGCCACGGTTCAATCAAACTTACATTAAATTCGGGATGATTTACTTGTAAATACTTGTAAAAGACATACCCATTCGAGCCGGATCGACCTGCTCCATTCAAAATCACAATGCGATTATCTTCAACTGCAGTAAACTGACATAAGAATTTCATCCAATTAAGATAAACCCTAAACAAAAAACTCTTCATTAAAATCTTCCTAGCTAAATATACTTATAGTTTAGAGTACAAAAAAAGCCTGAGTAAACTCAAGCTTTTTCTGTAAATTTGTAAAAATTATTGTTTGCCCATTTTTCTTTGGAAGAATTTAACGATCTCAACAATAATGATTATCAATAATCCAGCTCCTAAAACAACAACCCACTGAGGACCATCAAGTTCGGTCACATCAAACAATTTTGTCATAAATGGCAATTCTACCGCTGCCATAATGATTGCGGCAATAATAATTGCTCCGTTAAACCATTTATTTGAAAAAGTATGCGGTCTAAAAATAGATTGGTGAATATATTTAGAGTTAATAGCATGGAATAGCTGGATCAAGCCTAAAGTCAAGAAGGCCATCGTTAAAGCGTCCGCGTGTTGCAAAGTGGCATTTGAAACATGGGGACCGACATGTAAGCCAATTTGGTAAGCACCTAAAACTAGAATACCTTCTAAAATACCTTGATAAATAATAGAACTCGCTACGCCGCCGCTAAAGAAATTAGAATCACGTCCCCGAGGCTTACGTTTCATAATCCCTTCTTCGACTGGTTCAACACCCAAGGAAATAGCTGGAAGGGTATCAGTAACTAAGTTAATCCATAATAATTGAACTGGTGCTAAAATGTCCCAACCAAGCATGGTCATCATAAAGACTGTTAAAACTTCACCGACGTTACAACTCATTAAATATAGGATGGCTTTTTGAATGTTACTGAAGACTTTTCTACCTTGTTTAACAGCTTCAACAATCGTCGCAAAATTATCATCAGCTAAAATCATATCACTGGCACCTTTAGAAACTTCAGTACCCGTGATACCCATTCCGATACCGATATCCGCTTGTTTCAAACTAGGCGCATCGTTAACACCATCACCGGTCATGGCTACGATTTTACCATTTTGTTGCCAAGCTTTCACAATTCTAACCTTGTGTTCTGGTGAAACCCGCGCATAAACACTATAGTCACTAACATGCTTAATAAAGTATTCATCGCTTAATTTATCAAGTTCAGCCCCGGTCAAGACACGCTTGTCCTGTCCCGGCTTCAAAATTCCCAACCTTTCTGCAATCGCTTGGGCGGTAACTTGGTGGTCACCAGTAATCATTACAGTTCTAATTCCCGCGCTATGAGCTTCCGCAACGGCAGCCTTCGCTTCTGGACGTTCAGGGTCAATCATTCCTACCAAACCAGCAAAAATCAAGTCCTGTTCTACATTGTCAGTTGAAGGATCCTTATAAAGCTTATCAATTGTCTTATAAGCTAATCCTAAAACCCTAAGAGCCTTTTTAGCCATTTCTTGGTTAGTAGTTAAAATCTTTTTCTTTTCATCATCAGTAATTGGCTTAATTTGACCATTTTCTGAAATGTATTTGATCCTCTTCATTAATTCATCAGGCGCACCTTTAACGGCAACATAATACTTATCGCCATCTTTATTTACCGTACTCATTAATTTACGATCAGAGTCAAAAGGCACTTCTTGAATACGTTTATACTTTTCAAGTAATTCAGGAACATCAATATGTTGATCAAAGGCATATTGGATAAGCGAAGTTTCGGTTGGATCCCCTAATAAATTACCGCCATTTTCAATTTTTGTATCATTAGCTAAAACCATTGAAAGTAATGCTGAATTAGAAATTTCAATTTTATCGCTATCATCATGAATTTGATTTTGATAATAAACTTTTTCAACTGTCATTTTATTCTGAGTTAAGGTACCTGTTTTATCAGAACAAATAATGTCGGTAGCACCTAAAGTTTCAACAGCAGGCAATTTTCTTACAATCGCCTTGTGCTTAGCCATGGCTTGAGTTCCCAGTGCTAAAATAATCGTTACAATTGCTGGTAAGCCTTCAGGAATTGCCGCAACAGCTAGTGAAACTGCCACCAAGAACATATTAATCATTAAAGTTGAATTTCTTTGAGCAGGACTAACCTTTAAAATTCCCACAATAAAGACAACCACGCAGATTGCCAAAATCATAATGGTTAAAGTCTTCCCAAGTTGATTCAAATTCTTCTTTAAAGGCGTATCAGTTTCATCGGCATTATTAAGCATCGTAGCGATTTTACCAACTTCAGTATTCATTCCGGTCGCAGTAACGATTCCTTCACCACGTCCATAAGTGACACTGGTGCTTGAATAGGCCATATTTACACGATCGGCTAAAGCAACGTCATTGCCATCCAAAACGTGATCATCTTTTTCAACTGGAACTGATTCCCCGGTTAAAGCCGATTCCTCAATCTTCAAGCTGTGGGCATTAATTAAACGCAAATCGGCTGGCACGACGTCTCCGGCTTCAAGCAAAACCACGTCTCCTGGAACTAAATCAGTACTTGAAATCTCGACAATAGCACCATTTCTTTTAACATGAGCACTAGGAGTCGCCATTTCCTTTAACGCTTCAATAGCCGCTTCTGAACGCGCTTCTTGAAATACTCCCAAAATAGCATTAACAATAACCACAATCAAAATAATTGCTGCATCGGTCCATTCTTGAGCTACAACTCCTGATAAAATTGCTGCCACAATCAAAACAATAATCATAAAATCCTTGAATTGATCAATAAAGCGCATAAACAGGCTCTTCTTCTTTTTGGCAGCTAAAGCATTATAGCCATATTTTTCAATTCGGCTTTTTGCTTGATCATCATTTAAACCGTTCGCAAAAGACGTTTCTAAGTCTTTTTCGACTTCAGTTGCCGTCTCACTATAATATTTTTTCGCCATCTTATCCTCCTTAACAAAAAAGAGACTCACATGCTTGTCGCACATAAGTCTCACAAATTAAGATAAGTCCAGAAGCATTTTCCTTCGGGTGTTGGGCTTATCGCATACAAATGCCGCTACTCCCTTATGATCTAGGTCAAGTATAAGAAAAAAGTTACCTTTTAACAAGTAAATTGACTAGTTTTTGTAAAAGTCATCAAAAATTGTAACTGGCAAGTGGCGCTTGTGTTCACTCTTTTTCCAAAGCTTTTCAATTTGATCAGCTGCCTTGTCAGAAACTTCTTTTCCTTCAAGGTAGTCATCGATTTCATTATAAGTTACACCTAAAGCTACTTCATCTGGCAAATCGGGTTTTTCTTCTTCAAGATCAGCAGTTGGAGCTTTTTGATAAAGGTGTTCTGGACAGCCAAGTTCCTTAAGCATTGCTTTTCCTTGGCGCTTATCCAAGCGGAATAATGGAGTTAAATCCGCAGCACCGTCACCATATTTGGTATAAAAACCTGAGAAGTTTTCAGCAGCATGATCAGTACCAACAACTGCGCCGTTATTTGCACCTGCAATTGCATATTGAACGACCATTCTTTGACGGGCCTTGATATTACCTTTATTGAAGTCTGTGATCTTTTGACCAGTCGCTTCAACTACCTTAACCATAGCATCAACCGGTTCTTTAATATTAACAATTAGATCCTGGTCTGGTTTTTGAAAATCAACTGCATCTTGAGCATCTTGAGCATCAGCTTGAACGCCGTAAGGAAGTCGAACTGCGATAAATTGGTAAGAATCATCACCAGTTTCTTCACGCATTTCTTCAATTGCCATTTGACACAATTTTCCAGTTAAAGTTGAATCTTGGCCACCTGAAATTCCTAAAACGTAGCTCTTTAAAAATGGGTTAGCCTTTAAATAATCCTTCAAAAAGTCAATTGAACGTCTAATTTCCTTTTTAGGATCAATTTCTGGTAATACATGTTCATACTCAACTATCTTTTTTTGTAATTCCCTCATCGGCCAATACTTCTTTCTCTAATCTTACGACGAATATCTTGAATCAAGTTCATCTTGCTTTCGTACAAGTCTTGTGACAAATCAACTGGGTATTCTTGAGGGTTCAAGCTACGCTTGTATTCATCCCAAAGACCATCTAAATTATCAGCAACGAACTGTTTAATTTCGTCAAGTTTAGGTTGTTTGTAAACCAACTTACCATCTTTAAAGATATCATGCAAAAGTGGGATAGCAGTATAGTCAGTTACCACCTTATTAATGTAGTCATATTGAGGGTGGAACATGAATAAAGCATCAAATTTTCTTGGATCTTCAGTATCACGTGATACCCAATCGCCTTCATTCTTTTTCGCAGTATTGGCACTAATTCTCCAGACTTGCTTTTTACCTGGAGTGGAAACCTTAATTGCATTTGAAGAAATCTTGAGTGTATCTCTCATTACATGAAAATCATCTTCAATAGCTACCAATTTATAAACTGCACCCAGCGCAGGTTGATCATAAGCGGTAATATACTTAGTTCCAATCCCCCATACATCGATTTTTGCACCCTGCATCTTAAGGTTGGTGATAGTTGTTTCATCAAGATCATTTGAAGCAAAAATCTTCGCATCGGTATAACCAGCATCATCAAGCTCTTTTCTTACTTGCTTAGAAATATAAGCCATATCGCCAGAATCGATTCTGACTCCTAAAAAGTTGATCTTATCGCCCATTTCATCGGCAACTTTAATTGCATTTGGTACACCGCTTCTAACAGTATCATAAGTATCAACCAAGAATACACAATTTTTATGAGTTTCAGCATATGCTTTAAAGGCATCATATTCACTACCAAAAGCCTCTACTAAAGCATGAGCATGAGTTCCTGAAACTGGAATACCAAACAACTTTCCCGCACGCACATTACTAGTAGAATCAAAACCGCCAATATAAGCTGCACGAGCTCCCCATAAAGCCGCATCAGTTTCTTGAGCACGGCGAGAACCAAATTCCATCAAGGCATCCCCTTGAACCGCTAATTTAATTCGAGCTGCCTTGGTTGCGAGTAATGTTTGGAAATTGATAATATTTAAAATTGCCGTTTCTACCAATTGACATTGAGCAAGAGGACCTTCCACTTGCAAAAGAGGTTCCTTAGCGAATACTAATTCTCCTTCTTTCATTGAGCGGATAGTCAACTTCAATTTTAAATTACGTAAATATTCGATAAAATCGTCATCGTAATTTTCGTTTTCTTTAAGATACTCCAAGTCACTTTCGCTAAACTTTAAATTTTGTAAATACTTAATTACATGTTCAAGTCCAGCATAAACTGCATAGCCATTACCAAATGGTTCTGTACGATAAAATGCTTCAAAAACGGCATTGCGGTCTGCAATTCCTTTTTTGAAGTAGGTATACATCATATTAATTTCATAAAGGTCTGTGTGCAAAGCTAACGAATCATCTTTGTCTAATTCTGGATAAAACATTATTTCCTCTCATCTATCCTATGTAACAGTATGCTTTAATTATAACCGCCAAAAACTAGTTCATCAATGTCACAAACTTACTTAATCATCAAATTGTATACTTTTTCAATAGATTGTAGTTGATTTTTAATAGAAAAATGACTTTCCAAATATCGTTTTTCATTTATCGCAATCTGATCTAGCTCTTTTTTAGGTTTGTTTACGGCTTCTTCAATTGCATTGGCAATAGATTCAACGTTCCCAATTTTAGCAATAAATCCATGCTCAAAATCTGGAATCATCATCTTAATATCACCGACATCTGTTGATAAAATTGGCACCAAATTATCGCTTGCTTCAAGCAATACTAAAGGAAAGCTCTCTGAAAAAGATGTCAACACTGCCAAATCTGTAATTTGATAAAGTTGCTCCAACTCCTTTTTAGATAAAAAACCATGAAAAGCTACTTGCGGAGATAGATCCAATTTTTGAGCCAGTTTTTTAAGCGAGTCAAGTTCTGCACCATCGCCTGCAATATGAAGGCGAATATGATCATCATCTAATCGCTTTAAGGCTTTTAACATGAGAGCTTGACCTTTGATCTTTTCAGCACGCGCAACGTTAATAATATTGAAATAGGGATGTTCATATTTGGCTGGAATTTGACTATCGCTATGAAAGAAAATCCCATTATAAATGACGTGGATTTTTTTAGATTTAATTTTTACTTTAGTTTTCAATAATTTCGCAAACTTCTGCGTAATAGCAAAAATATAATCTGCCTTACGCAAAGCGTGAATATTCAAATCGGTAAAAATTTTGCCTACAATTCCTCTATTTTCAAAATCTAAATAAGGATCAGAGTGGACAGTAATACACCATTTAGCCTTAATTTTATTTCTAATTAGCGAAACATATAAATTAGCGCGCGCACCATGAGTATGCACGATATCATAATTGCCGTCATTAATAAATTTGGTTAATTTCTTTAAACTAGCTAAATCATAGCGACTATTAGTATTTAGAATATGGGTTTTAATCCCCTTACTTTTAGCCGTTTCACTTACAGGCCCTTGTGCAAGAGTCAAAAGCTCCCAATCTTGATTTTCTAATTTAGCTTCAGTGAGCAAATTAATAATGTGAGATAGTCCTCCACCATTTTCTAAGCCAGCATTAATGTGCAATACTTTCATCATTGGTCACCTTTTTTCGATTGCTTAACGCGGACGACAAATTTAGGCAACACCATCATTCGTTTAAATCTGCTTGGATTAGTAATTAAACGATAAAACCACTCCAAATGAGTTTTTTGAAAAGCTTCGGGTGCTCTTTTAACAAGTCCTGAAAAGACATCAAAGCTCCCCCCAACTCCCATCATTAAAGCTGGGGTAAGATCTTTTCTTAAAATCGAAATTAATTTTTCTTGTTTTGGAAAACCCAAGGCTGCAAAAACAAGATCAGGAGAAGTTCTTTCAATCTTTTTAGCAATTGTATTCAAATCTTCCTTAAAGTAGCCATCTTGAGCACCCACTAATTGAATATTGGAATAATTACGTGCAATTTCTTCTTGAACTGCATGAATGACATTAGGCTTAGCTCCAATTAAATAAACACGCAATTCACGTTCATTAGCCAGTTGCATTAACCATGTAAATAAATCATAGCCAGTCACTCTTTCAGGAAGTGGCTGATTGAGCATTTTAGCTGCTTTAACAATTCCAATTCCATCAGCAGTGATATAATCTGCATCATTTTGTAAAATTTCCATATATTCAGGATCTTCATTAGCTGCCATAACAATTTCAGGATTAGCAGTGACTACAAAAGTTGATTCATGATTATTGATTTTCTTAATAAATTCATTTTGAAATTGATTAAACGTCTTATTATCAAACTGTATGCCTAAAATATTTACTTTATCCATGAGCCATTTTCCTCTATAGTTACATTATTAATCTATTTTATCAAACATTCGTGATTTTGCTTATGTAGAATAATCACATCTGTGGTAACATTGAAAAAGTTAATCATTGAAGGAATTTTAAAATGAAAAAAGTTATTACATACGGTACATTCGATTTATTGCATTATGGGCATATTCGGCTTTTAAAAAGAGCGCACGCGTTAGGTGATTATTTGATCGTCGGTCTTTCAACAGATGAATTTAACGAATTTCAAAAACACAAGGAAGCCTACAATACTTATCCTGAACGTAAGTATATCTTAGAAGCTATTCGCTATGTAGACGAAGTCATCCCAGAAAAAGATTGGGATCAAAAAATTAAAGATGTTCAAAAATACGATATTGATACTTTCGTCATGGGAGACGATTGGAAAGGAAAATTTGACTTCTTAAAGCCTTATTGTGATGTAGTTTATCTTCCACGCACCCCTGGAATTTCTACCACCAAAATCAAAGATGATTTAAAGTAAAAAAGACTCTGGTAATTGCCAGAGTCTTTTACTTTGAAAAAGTAAATTCAAATCTTTCCGCCACATAACGGGCACGCGTATATTCGAATGGTTGTCCATTTGATAATTCAGTAACTTGTCGTCTTGTAATCAAGGCTTCACCTTTTTTAGCATTTAGCAAACGAGCATCATTTTCATTAGCAACCGCTGCAGAAATATGCTCGGTTACTCTACCAATTCGATATCCATTTTTATTTAAAGTTTCATACAAATGAGTAGAAATATCGTCTTTAGATAAATTTTCTACTAAATGATAAGGAATAGTGACCACTTCATAACAAATTGGGGTTTCATCCGCAAAACGAATTCTTTCCATTCTTAAAACTTCAGAATCGGGGTTCAAGTTTAAACGTTCTTTTTCAGATAAAGATGGTTTGCCAATTTGATAGGAGATCAACTTGCTTGATGGAATTTGACCATTAGCTTGCGTAATTTCAGTAAAGGACATAATCCCTGACATCTTTTCTTGGACTTTTTGACTAGCAACATAAGTACCACTACCCAAGCGTCTTTCTAAAATTCCTTCTTCTTCTAGTGTCTTAATTGCCTGCCTTAAAGTCATTCTTGACACACCAAACTTGACTGCGAGCTGTCTTTCAGCAGGAATGCGATCCCCCACTTTGTAGACGTGATTTTCTACATCTCGCTTAATTTGATTGTGGATTTTGATATACATTGGTTCTTCCATAGTACGCTCCCCTCCAAACTTCATAACTAATTATAAGCTAAATTGGTCTAGATTGCATAATTAGAAGCAGAACAATTTTTACCATCTATTTTTTAATAGCGGTCCAGCGCATCCCTAAAATGCTAACATTCGGCTTTTTATTGCATTCAACTTCCAAGGACTCGTCCTCACTTGATAATACATTTACTTTAAAAATCGCATCATCTTGAACAGCTAAATTTGAAGTATTAGAGTTTAAGATTAAATTATGTCCCTTAAATTGAGCATTACCACTGAGAGCTAAAAAGTATTCATACTCCATATTGCCATTAAATGTAGTTCGAGTAGCATCACACTTTGATTCATTTTGAAAATCCGCATGAGCAGTTATCAAACTATTATTGAGCTGAATATCCGTTTCATCAACCGCAATCATCCGATTAATTTGACTATTTTGCACAATTGCACGGGTCCTTTTATCTAAAAAGACGCCTCCATTAAAGTGACTCCCAATAATATTAATCCAGCAATCATCACTGACATATAAACATGAATCATCTTTGGATAATACTTTGCTGTTGAGCATATTCATCCAGGTCTGACCATGCAAAAGCAAATAGTCTACTTCTGAATTATTAATATCAAGCTCCACATTTGTCTTTTTAAAAGTATTAACACTCCCTGAGATCTTCGAATTGTTAATAATCGCTGTGCCCTGACCTTCTAAAGCTAGAGAACAAAACTCTTCAGAAGGATATTCAATGTAAGAATCGTTCATTTCTAAGCGAAAATCTGCGCCTTCAAACATGGACACTGATCCATTAATAATTTTAGTTGAATACAGTTCAAGTGTTACTTTTCCATTGATGGCAATTACTGCCGTATCATTCCCAGCACCCTTAATTACACAACTACGTAAAGTTAAATAAGTATTGGCTTCCATGGGAACAAAGATGCTATTTTTATCTTGATTAGTATTTACGCACAAGTTTTCTAGTGTTACATAACGACTATCTGAAGATAAATTAATATAACCCAAAATCGTGGTATCTTCCGGACTTGATCCCGTACCTTTAATAGTAATATCGGTCAAAGTTATTCCCTGGGGAATAGTATAAAAACCTGGTTCCAGAAATAAAACATCATCTGCGCGCAAATCTTTTAAGGCATCATGCCAATGAACTTCTCCACCGCCGGCTCCTACTTTAACTATTCTAGGCATCTATTTCCCCTCTTTTTTATAAAATCTACTTACTATTTTACTTGTTTTTTCAGAAAAAATGAAAATAGCTAAAAGATATTTAGCTATTTCATTATACTTATTTAATTTTTACATTCCAGTAGTAGGCCACATTTCCGTACGGTGAAAGTTGGAAACCGTCTACTTTTGATTTGAGCAAATATGAACCAAATTCTTATCCCAGTAGTTTTTATTTTTCACTAAGGTCCATTTTAAGTTAGATCCAGTCCAGCCCTTTACAACAAAAGGTCCATTATAAACAAGATTCTTGCTGCTAGTTCCGTACCTATCCTTTAATTTATTTACCACCTTAGTATCTTGCGGATAGAATTGCGCACCTTCAAGAATTTGTGGTAAATATGGAATTGGATTTTCCAAGATCACTTGTAGGGTATGCTTATCTAAAGCTCTAACGCCTAATGAATTTACTTTAGCCTTACCTTGAGTAATTTTAGTTCCATTCTTAATAATAGCAAAACTATCGCTATCTAAAGAAGAATTCTTTGGATCAACGGTTCTGCGCCAAGCAGTTACAGGATCACCGTTTGACCATTTTGCATTTTTACGTAATTTAAAAGTATAGGTTTTTTCATCCTTAGACTTTTTAACGCTAGTTGCGCCAGCAAGATAAGGACGATTCTTCTTATCAAAACGATAAAGACCTTCCATTGAGTTCTGTAAAATTTCAGAACTGGTAGTATCACCATACTTACTTGAGTCTAGAGTGGGGATTTCGTTCGGGGTTGAAGTATTATTCATCACAGACTTATTGGAGTTAGAGCTAGAATTAGAGTTAGAACATGCTGCTAAAATCCCAGGTGCTAATAATGTGACAAGTCCTGCTAAAAAATGTTTAGATTTCATTTTCACCCTCCTTACTTACATTTAATATGTACAGCTGAATAAATAAAATTTGCAAATATTTTCTAGCTATTAAAATCTATAACTAATCGGAATACTGCGCAAAAAATAAAAGCACCTCATTCGAGATGCTTTTATTCGGGTTGGGTGTTCATATTGAACAATTGGGTTAGCTGGATTCGAACCAGCGCATGATGGTACCAAAAACCATTGCCTTACCACTTGGCTATAACCCATTCGATTGAACTTTTACTTGTTGTTCAATGTACCAGCTGAATTTCTTCAGCAATGGAGGAGGGTGGATTCGAACCGCCGAACTCAGAGAGAGCGGTTTTACAGACCGCCGCGTTTAGCCACTTCGCTACTCCTCCGTAACGCACGTTTATTATAATAGCGAAAAACTACATAAAATGCAAGCAAAAAATAAATATTTTTTCGATTTTTTTGCAAAAGAAAAAGCGATGCTGATACACCGCTATTTTCTCGCGCTATTTAACTAAAAGTTGCTAGTTCTTACGTACATCTTCTTAGAAGCTGTAGCACCTTCAATTCTGAAGTAACGCTTACCATTCTTGAACTTGTAGGAACCACCGTAAGTAGTAACCTTAGTACCCTTCTTCAAAACTTTTCTGTTTGCACGTCTCTTAGAAGTTGCATAGATGTAGGCATTGTGCTTTAAAGTACGCTTTTGACCAGTAATGTTAGTTACACGAACATATTGATCTTTATTAGCAATCTTGTAGTAAGTCTTGCCATTGACAGTTACTTCCCTTGGCACGATAGAAACTTGCTTGTATGACTTGTAGATGACACCATCAATCTTCTTGCCATCTTTGTCGTAAGCTTGGGAATCATGCATTACAGTGTATGATTCACCCTTTTCAGTTTCTTGAGTAGCTGAACCGTCAACATACTTAGTTTCGATAAAGTGGTTTGAGCTTTCACTGTTTACATGAGTGTAAGAAGTACCTTTGACAGTAGTGGTACCAAAGGTTGCAATGTTAGCATTGTTTGCAACGGTGTCAGTAGTTTGCGTTACAGTATTGCCGTTAATTTCGTAAACTGGAATAGTGTTTTCAGTTGCCTTAATAGTCTTGTAAGTTGCACCCTTTTGACCAACAGTTAAATCAAAAGTCAAAGTGATGGTCTTACCATTAGCGTTAGTAGCAGTAACGGTCACTGGGTACTTACCAGCAACTGTAGTGTTAACTTTAGAAGTATCAATCTTAGTTGAAATCAAAGTTGTATCAGCAGCAGTTGTAGTTGCAGAAAAGGCTGATTGAATGGCATTAGTATCTACAGTACCGTTAAGATTTACATAATTAAATGAAGCATTGTCTGCTAAATCGATCTTTTGAGTGTGATCGTACTTAGTGCCGTTATAGGTAATTACTGGATTATCACTGTAGTCAGCTGGGGCATTATAAGCAGTAACAGTAATTGGCATACTTGCAGTCTTAGTGTTTGAAGCTGAAGCATTAACAGTTAAAGTAAATGAGTTAGCAGGAGCTGAGAAGTCACCTTTAGCACCAGAATAGCTAATCCCTGCACTCTTTAAACCATTTTCAACATCATTCTTTAAATCGCTCCAATTTGCCTTTGCAGTACCAGCAATTTTAACTGAGTACTTCTTAGCAATCGCATTAACTAAAGAATCGACATTATTTTCGTCTTTGCCTAAAGTAATACTTCCGCTAGTAACTTCACGGTTGTTTTCTGCAAAGTATGGTGTACCAGTCAAACTCTTGTCAGGAGTAGTAAATTCAGAACTTACTACATCAAACCCCTTAGTAATATTGCCGTATGTATCGGCAGTTGCCTTTTTACCGTTAATGGTATATTCCCCATTTGCAGTCAAGCCACTAATAGTTACATCGTTTGCAACTACAACGTAACTATGACCAGCAGTTAGCTTAGAAACAGCTTTTGCATTTTTAGCGACAACACCATTTTTAACATCTTTAGCATTGTAAACATATACTTTACCATTTTGCTTTAAGTTGCCATAATTTGAAGTCAAACTTACTGATAATGATGAAGCAGCACTGTTATTTTCAATAGCGTTAATGTTGTTTACGCTAAGTGAAAGTTTGATATCTTGGTTGTTAGTAGTTGCTGGAGCACTTTCTCCGTTAGTAACACCAACAGTAATACTTGCAGCATTCGCAACTGTTGGAGAAGCAACAACTGGAGCAACTGCAAGGAGTGCAGCCGCAGCTAAACTAATCATTTTTGTATTCTTTTTCATGTGGTCTAATTCCTTTCTTGATGAATCCTTATGATTCACTTGAATACGCCATAATTATAAACCTATTTCAAAAAATGAGTACTTAGTTTTCAAAAAATAATGTATCTTTAAGAAATGAAGAAAATAAACTACAGGAGATTCAATTAATTCTATTTAAAAATAATGTAATGCAATTAAATGAGGAGATTGCCAAATTAACAGATCTTATCATTCAATTAATAAATGTGGGCTTTGAAGATGAATCAACAAATTCAGAAGAAAATTAGTATTCCCTCTTCGATTACCGTTAGATTAAGTAAGTCGAATAAAGACTATGTTAATGATCTTATTTATCTTAATCATCTAACTTCTATCAACCAAGGTATTAATAAAGCAATTAAACAAGCTAGGTTAATCGAAAATATTGATGACTATTTGAGTGAATATGAATCTATTCCAAATGATATCAAGGGAATAAAGTTGGCCACAAACGTTGTATTAGAACTTATTTGTGAAATCTGTTCAAGGATCGGAGTTAAAGATATGATTTTAGGCACTGAATAGTCAATTTACAATAAAGCAGTTAATTTATATCATCAAAATGCTAAAAGCAAAAGGTTGAAAAAACTAAAAGAAAATTAAAATAAAAAAGCGTATCCATTATGGGTACGCTTTAACTATAAAAGGAAGTAACAGAATATGGTATCACCATCAATAGTATTATTTTCTCAATTGATATTCAATTTCTAGTTCGACATAGATTACTTAATCCCCAAACTGATACATTGAATACTAAGGCAATAATCTCCACCTCACACAAAATGATGGAAACTTTTACAAATCTAGAAAAACTAAATAATCCATATTGGGTAGCTGCAATTCACAGAAACACCGGTAATATTCACTTTGCAACTGTTGAAGAAGTAAATAGCTAAAAAATAAAAGAAATCCAAAGCAAACAACAACCTCGTGGGAAACGTAAACAATCGACAATTGATAAAATGAAAGCTTCATTTACTAATGAATTACTTGATATGTCAGACCTATTAAAAGATATAAATACTAAACGTAATAAATTAAAAAAGAAGTTATAAAAGCTTCTGAAGAATTACCCCAAGATAATAATTTACAATCAGAGATTACTAATCTTTTACTTGATTTACCAACAAATAAGAAAAAATGGCATTATGCTTCCCTACATAAATCACAAAAAGAAAGAATAAACAAAATTACAGATCAGCTTCTCTCAAATAATGATGATTATCAGGAATTACAATCAGACATTCCCACACAGTAATAACAGAGAAGATATTTATGGAAAAACTAAGCATAATTCAAAAAATTATAAAGAAAATAAGCTATCAGATAACGTTTAGGAAATGCTCTACTCCATGAATTAATGAATCAAACAAAGACACAAGAAAAACGTAAAAAGGCAGTTAAATCCCAATTAAACACTGGAAGTTTACAAAATAATTGGAATTCTACTGTACGCACTATACACAGATTAACTTCAACACAATTTCAGGAAAAACAAGAAAAGAAAAAGTTTCTCAAAAAATTAAGCCAACAAAAAGCAGATCGACAATTTAAAGAGAAACTTAAATTTACTATTTCTAAAGATTATCTAACAGAATTACAAAGACGAATGAATATTGCATTCGATAAAGAAAACACTAACTATGATAAACGGCAAAAATTAATGCAATTCCAACAAATGATACAAGGTTGACAAGAATTAGAATAGAATACAAAATATTTTAGTCAATGAAATTTTTTAGAACATGTATCATATTAAGATAAACCAAATAAATTTTAACTGAATTAATTCCTTTAGGTAAATAATTTTTATTAATCTGTATATATTGTTCAGTCCGATTCTTTGCTCTGGTGGGCATTATTAATGCATCATATGTTGTAGCGGCTCTATTCATCAATAATATGTGATACGAGAATTCTTTATAATCAAAATTCTTTAATACTGTATAATACTTAGAATCAAAAATATATTGAATATCATTACTTTTATTGTAAAAATAATGGTCTGGTTCTAGTGTATGATTAGTATTCGCTAAATTAAATTCACTAAAAGGGATTTTCGAGAAATTATTTTTAACTTTTGATTTTGAAAAAATTAAACGGTCATTGTTAACACATTGAAAATAATTGTTCAAGTATTTTTCAACTGCTTTTTCCCATATATTATTAAAATTCTGAAATTTTAAATCATGTATCTTTTCAGAACTAAAATTTAGTCCTTCAAAAAAAGTAATTAAATTATCTAATAAACGAATATCTATATCTTTAAAAATTTTGTTTTGCAAATTTTTTAGTTTTGAGATAACTAATGACCTATTATCTAACAAAGTTCGATCTATACCAAAAGAAGATAATCCAGATGCATTAGGTAAATCTACAAAAAGACTAAATAAATAATTTGTATAATTAATAGCAAAGATCATACACCTTGTAATCAAGGTTTCATCATTTACTTTCTTATCAACATACAAAGGCAAAAACAATAAATTTCCATTACTTATTATCTTTTTAGACGTAGTCAAAACTCTATGCCACGAAATATGCCCTTTATAGCCCTTTTTTACTGTGGTTCGTTTTTTATAAAATAAACCAAACTTTTTATAATAATCATATATTTTATAAAACGATTCAAAAGATAAATCTGTTTCTAAATCACTGTTATGAAATTCCGAATAAGTATTGCTTAATACAGAACTAAAAATTGTATTCATCACTAATTTGATGTAATACAATTTTTTTGTAATATCTAAGTTGTCAAATTCATTTTTATCATAATAGTGTTTAGGCATCGAAAACAGTATTGAGCTTTCTCTTCTTACAATGCCTACAAAATCTGAAATAATTTCAGAATCAGAATTTTTACTTAAATCTTTAATCTGTAAATTAAATTTTTGAATAATATCCGATGAAACAGGCTTGCCATCCTCGATAACAAATATCTTAAGTTCATCTTTCATCATTTATTATTCCCATTTGCTGCTTTCAAAGTATTCAAGAAATTATCAGAGAATATCTGCTTATCTTTTTCAAAATCTGAATATAATTCAGAAAAGCTTTTTATCGATTTATCAAATATTCCTTCTTTAGAATGTATATCTACCATACTTTCTACATCTTCCCAAAGATATTGTAATAACTTGTTTTTAATTAAGTCTTCTGGAGTGTCATTATCAAATTCGCTATTAGCATTTTGAGAGAATTTGATAAAATATGGTCCTATCTGCTTGTCTTCATTTAAATTCAAATTTCTTACAATATAATTATTTAAATTTGAATAAAACGTTTTCCAACTTACTTTATCATTCAAACCAACAATTTCTATATCTGGATTATTATCAAAATCATCTCCTGCTTCTGTGGAGACATACTGCCATTCAAATCTTCGTTTAAATGCATTATCCATTGCAAAAACGTTCTGATCACTGGTATTAACGGTACCAATTATTGTTAAATTACTTGGAAGTCGTACCGGATCATCTTTCTCTTCTCCTAGCGCCTTAGTAGCAAGTAGCTCATTATTGATAGCATACTCACCTTCTCCATTACTCTTTCTATCTAATAATTGAAATAAATCACCAAAAACTGCAGCTACATTTGCTCGACTCATTTCCTCAAGAACGAGAAAAACAGGCTTATCTTTTTCAAAATTTGCACGTTTTAATGCTAAAGTAAAAATTCCTTCCTTAAAATCATAAATAAAAATCATAAATAATTTCTCTATTATCTGAGTCTGAACCTTTTACAATAGGCATTAATTGTCCAACAAAATCTGAATAAGTATATTCTGGATGCAAAGTAACCCTAAATACATATTTATTTCCTTTTTCTGCTGAATAATCTGGTATTCCGTGTTTCCTAATATAGTCTTGTATCCCATATGATTTACCGGTACCCGGTGCACCATAAAAAATAATATTTTTCCCACCTCTTAAGGTATCTTCAGAAGATGATTCTACATTAGTATTTTCGGATTTACTATTATTTAAGTTAACATTTGACAATTCAAAATTGGTACCTAATCTTTTGGCATAATTAACAATAAAATCTGTATTTGCTTTTGAATCATCAAGAGATACTACACCTTTTTGATTTTTATCGCTCATGGTAATGTAAGGCTCCATATGTTGCCTTATCATAGTCAATAGGATTCTTAAAGGCCCTGTAGTTTCTTTTTCTCCTACAATATTAACGTTACTTTTATTATTTTTCTCATCAGTTAAAGCACGATAGATACCTTCTTTTTTGAATACTAGACTACCGTCCTTATCATTACTTGTCGGTATCTTTATACTAAAAGCAGTATTTTCTGAAAGAAGAGAAAATAAATCCAAAGCCTTATTACTTAACAAATCAATTTTATCTTTAGAATATTCCTTTAAGTTAACCTTTATTACCTTACTTTTTTCAAATATCCATGTTGTAAGGGCAATATTTAGCTCATTATCCTGTCCCAAAAAAGCATAACTAATTAAATCCATACTACTAGTAAATTCAAAGCATTTGGCATATCTTTTGCCGCCTTTTCTTTCCTTTACATTTGAAAATTCTTTATTAACAAAAGTTACTTTAGCCAAACACCAAACTAATTCAAAGGCAACTTGCAACGATTCTATTTGATCAGTTACTAGCCCCATTGAATTTATTTCTTTTTCAAATAACTCAAAAAGAGATTTATTTTCAGCATCCTTAGTATTTCTTTTTTGTAAATAAGGTTCTACTTTATTAAAAATATTATTTAAGTACTTTGAGGTGATTTTTATTCTATCTTGTTCTTGATCATAAAATTCATATTTAGCCTTTTTACCATTCAAGGCCCACAATAAATATAATAATGCTAAGTTCTGCTTAGCATTAGGAAATGAAGATTTTATACCAAGTCTTGCATTTATTGGATCTGTACTTATAAATTCTTTAGGATATTTAAATTCTGACATATTATTATCTCTTCTTATCTTTAATAATCTGTTGAGCGATTTTATAAGCTAACTTAGGAGGTACAGCATTCCCTACTTGTTTCATCTGTGAAGTCTTTGGCCCCCAAAATATAGTATCGTCATCAAAAGATTGAATTCTAGCTGCCTCTCTAACAGTTATGGCTCTATTTAAAAATGGATGAGTGAATCTCCCAGAACTAGGTGTATCAAATCTAGTAGTAATAGTCACTGATTGATAATTTTTTATAATTCTTCCCCATGTTCCACTATAAATAGATTTAGTAAGTAGTTCTTGAGGTAAATCATTCTTATCTCCATTTTCAGGGATCAATTGCATTCTTTTTATAGCAGACAAACTATGATTTGTAGCTTGATGATTAAATAATTTAGTTGAATTTTTTCTTCTATCTTTCTGATAAGAAGTTTGTGGTGCTATTCTATATTCCTGTTCAAAGCTTCCTTCTCCACTCTTCAAAAATGCTAAATCACTCATTGCTTCCCACGTAGTAACTTTTTTATTTATTTTCTTAGGCATTAGTACCTTATGTCCATTCAAAGCTCCAATAATAATGGCTCTTCTACGATTTTGTGGTACACCATAATCTGCTGCGTTTAGCACATCTAAATTAACTTTATAGCCCATTCTCGAAAAGATATCTATAATTTCATTCTTAAAATATCCATTTGATGTAGTAAGTAAATTGGGCACATTTTCCATCACAAAATATTCTGGTTTTACAAAATCAACTACTTTTGCAAAATATCTAAATAAATAATTTCTTGGATCCTTTAAACTTAATCTTTTTCCCTTTTGACTAAACCCTTGACAAGGGGGACCACCTAGAATAATATTGGCATCCTTATATTTACCAAAAACGGATTCAATATTTAATTGAGTAATATCTTCATTTATCATCTCTGTTTCTGGATTATTCTTTTTATACGACGATGCGATATCTTTATCTATCTCATTAGCCACAACAATATCAACATTGTTTTTTCTAAAACCTTCTGATAATCCACCAATTCCAGAAAATAAATCAATTGCTTTCAATTATTCACTCCATATTAAATAAATCAGATATTTCCGATATTCTTTTTAAAGATAAATCAAAATACTTCTTTGAAATTTCTGCTCCAATAAATTTTCTATTTTTTGAAATCGCTGATACTCCAGCTGTTCCACTGCCCATAAATGGGTCAAGTACTATGTCATCTGGATTACTCAAGATAGTAACAAAATGATCCATTAACGCAACTGGTTTTTGGGTAGGATGTTTTCCATATTTTTTCTCACCAGCAGGTGTAACACCGGTTTGAATAAAATCTAATTCTAATTTTCCGTTATTATTAAAAGTCCCAGTTTTTCCATCATTTATAAAATATAGCCAAGATTCGTTTGAATTTACAAAATGCAAATTCATATTTCTGGGCATCGGATTTGTTTTATGCCAAACACCTGTAGTTTTATAGTAAAAAGATGTTGCTTGTGCTAATTCAATAATACTTTCTACTTTTAAAACAGACATGAACATTATTAATGTTCCTTTCTTCTTTAAAACTCTATGAGCTTCATTAAAAAATCGAGACATGTCACTAATCCAGTCAGTATAATCCTCATTATCCCAACCTGCACCAACAAAAAAATTTTCACGCATCCTATTTAAGTTTGTTTGTCTCTTCTTCATAAATTTACCAATATTGTAGGGAGGATCTGTTAAGATAAGATCAACACTATCATCTGGCAAACTCTGCATAACCTTAATGCAATCATCATTATATAATTTATATTTTTTTGGCATTTTATCTCATTCCAAACATTACTTTTTATTATAATTTTACACGAAAATAAAATCCACACCTTAAAAACATTGCTATTTAAAGCCTTTGATTAACTCGTTTACGCTGAATTTTATATTTTCTATTTCTCGGGTCATATTGTCTCCTTAGACCAAAGATGATCAATAACCATCGTTTAAAAAATTGCCACTAAATGTTGTATCCTTTTAAAAAAGTCAGATAATTTCAAAAAAAGCAAAAAAGCCTTGATGTCAATACATCTAAGGCGTTGACATCAAGACCTTATTTGACCCTATATTGGGTTAGCTGGATTCGAACCAGCGCATGATGGTACCAAAAACCATTGCCTTACCACTTGGCTATAACCCATCCTTCAAGTCTTTTTACTTGTTAGACTCTATTCAAACGACTTCCGCCGTTCAACAATTAATAGTATAGGGGAAATAACCAAATGAGTCAAGAAAAAATTTAAAAAATTTTAGTCTAAGACAATAGCACCTTGTGAAGCTAAGGTATCACGGAATAAAACCTTGACATCACGCTTTTCAATCAAGGCCTTTACTTCAGCTTGATATTCAGTAAAGTGGGTTGACTTCAAATGATTTTCGTATTCTTTATCATTTGTGTAAACTTCCCAGATGTACCAGCTGTTTGGGTTTGACTTTTCGCTACCAGCAATAATCATCTTAGCACCTGGTTCTTCGGCCATAGCAGTGGTGATTTCTTTCTTAATTGCATGAGCAAACTTATCATAATCGCCATCTTTAACAACTACGTGAGTTAAGCGCATTACAAATTCGTCACTATAAGCGTTCAAAGATTCATTAGACTTAGTAGTGACAATTTCTGGTTTTAAATCAAAAAGTTCTCTATCACTAGCAATCTTCTTGATAGTTTCTTCATAATCATCAGCGTGATCTGAAGCAATGTGTAAGTGTTCAGCCAATTCATTACGGAATAATTCAATTGTGTAATCAATTGTACCTTGTGGATCTTCGTGACCACTCCCAATAATCAAAGTATCCAATTCTGCTGGAATTGATTGGTGCATATTGTTTTCAGCTTGACGAAGATATTCGCCACGATCTTCACGCTTAATCGTCAATTTTCTAATCTTTAATACTGGTTCTTCATCCATTTTTATACCTCACTAGTTAAATATATTTACATTCTTATTCTATAGCTATTTTTCAAAAATGGGCAAAAATTACCTAACTAAATTTAGCTTTTACTTGTGAACTCATTCCAATAGTCTGCTAAATATTGCACTGTTAAGCTTTCCGGCTGTCTAATCAAATCACTTGGACGACCTTGAGCAACGATTTTTCCGCCTTTATTTCCACCACGCGGACCTAAATCAAGTAAATTATCTGCTTAAACGTATTATTTACTTCATTCAAAATGTAAGATGCTCCTATCAAAACTTTTAGTATCAGGAATTCCCGTATAAAGCATCATCTGACTCAATTCTTCATTGAGTTTTTTAATTTTAGCTTCAGTACCGGCTTGGCCATCTTTTAACAATTCCGGCAAAATCCCGCGGCCAATTAAGACTGCGTCAGCACCCAAGGCAAGAGCTTTATAAGCATCATAGCCGCTCATTAAAGAACCATCCACAAAAATTGTCATCTTGCTCCCTTTAAGAGCTTTCTTTATTTCAGGTAAAATCTTCAAAGGTGGCACACCAAATGGAATCCGGCCATGATGATGAGAAACTACGATCGCGCTTGCACCTGCATCCCGCGCCTTAGTCGCATCCCGCACTGAAAGAACGCCCTTAGCCACAAATGGCAATTTCGTTGCTTTCACATAACGGCGCAAATCTGCAAAAGTAAGCGGCCCGAGTGGAATCCCATCAACAACATCATAATCACCATTTTCTCCAGGAACATGATCAATATCCATTCCCACCGCAACTGCGCCTAATTTTTCCGCTAATTGCAACTCTTTTATAATTCGTTCATGATCGGCAAACGGTTTCACAATTCTAATCATATCACCAGCATCTTTTTCCATTTCCATATAATCTTCATCAGATTCCATGCCAATCCAATTAAGAACATTCATCTTTTTAGCAACAGCAACTTTTTCTTGCATTGGTTTGCGTGACTTGTCAGGCAATACTTTATTTAAATGAGATAAAGCAGCCAAAGTTAAAGGACTGCTGTATTTTCTGCCAAAAATTTCCGTGGTTAAATTTGGCTTAATCGCATCAATGATTCGCATCTCTACCAAAATGCTATCCAAATATGCGCGATTGTGAAGATTAGCATCATCAGCTTGACCGCTAGTGACAGGGATCATTCCTTTAGGACCAGGCCATGGACTTGCAACTTCTTTCTTTTCTTCATGCATCAAAGAAGCACCAGTATTTGCATCTGTTTTACTCATTTTAATCATTCCTTTCAACGATTACTTTACCAAAAAATAAACCCCAAAGCTGAATTTTTAGCTTTGAGGTTTTTCTTATGCACTTAAAATGTGGAAATAGCTTAAAACGATGCCTAAAATCAAAACAAACCAAATCATCTTAGTAGAGGTAACGTGCTTTTTACCTAATAGCCAATAAACTAAAGCGACCAATAAAACGGGAACTAAAGAAGGCATAATCTGATTCAAAATACTTTGCATCTTTAAGGTCACTTTTCCAGTTTGATAGACAAAAGGCACCTTCACATTTACAACGGTTGGTACTAACGCTCCAACGACCGTTACCCCCAGCAAAACGGCAGAGTCTGTAATCGCATTTAAGCGTCCAGAAGCAGAGTCGATCAACTTAGCACCTTGGGTGTAACCTAAATTTAAAAATCCAAATCTAGTAAATAAAACAATAAGGTTAACAATAATCCATAAAATTGCACCAAATGGATTGCCACGCAGTCCCATATAAGCACCAATAGAACCACAAATAGTAGGAATGATGGCACCAAAAATCGTATCACCCACGCCAGCTAATGGTCCCATCAAACCGGTCTTAAGTCCTGCAATAGTATCTTTAGCCTTACTGCCCTGTTTTTCTTCAATAGCTAAATCCATCCCAATAATGAAGTTTCCATCAAAAGCATTAACATTGAAAAACTGGGATTGCATTTGCATCATTTCAACCAATTCATCATCTTTATACCAACGTTTTAAAAATGGTAAAACGGAATAAAAATAGCCGGGAGCCATCATTTTTTCGTAATTCCAAGATAATTGACTAGACCATAGCCATCGCCAATTGGCACGAAATAAATCTTTTTTGGTAAGTGAATTAGTTTTCGTATTCTCCTTCGGCATTTGTGTATTCTCCATTCTCATCTGTATTTTCTGAATTAACTGGTTTTGCGTCTAACTTTTCAATCTCATTTTGGTAATGAATATAGGCCAGGGCAGCACCCAAAAGAGCGACTCCAAGCATTGGAATCTTTAAATAAGCTGCAGCAATAAAGCCAATTGCCAAGTATGAAATAAAACGCTTGGTTGGTAAGTAGCGAAGCAAAATCGCAATTCCGACAATTGGCAAAATATGTCCTGAAACCTTCAATCCATCTGTAAGCCATTCAGGAATAATTGCTAAAATCGCCTTTACCACATCATTTCCTACCACAAGTAAGATAAAGACGGGAATTGCGCGAGATAGTCCCCAAGAAAAAGTACCCCATAAAGCATTTCTCGCAGCAGCATCTGGATTATTTTCATTGATAAATTTATCCATGCGGTGCTGGAAAATTGTGTTGGTAAAACGAGCAAGCACGTCTAGTTGAACCATCAAAAGTCCTACCGGAACCGCTAATCCAATCGCAAATTGAACCCCTTTTCCAGAAATCACCGCATAAACAGTTCCGATTATTGCCCCGGTCATAAAGTCGGGCATCGAAGCTCCCCCATAGGTAGAAACTCCTAAAACCATTAATTGTAAAGTTGCTCCTACGGCCAATCCAACCGTCATATCGCCCATAATAACTCCAGAAATCATTCCGATTGCTAACGGATTGTTAATAATTGAAACGGTTAACTGGTCAATAATTACCCAAAATGCTAGGCATGTAAGTAATAAAATCTGCCACCATTGTATTGTCATACTTATTCCTCTATTTACTCAATAATTTCATAAAATCTTCTTTATCTTCAGCTGGGACCATTTGGTGATAAAGATGGCATCCCTTCTTATCAAGATACTTAAAGTTTTCTATATCCTCTTCTGTCACAGCCACACTTTTAGCAACTTGGCGCGAATTAGCTTTTGTTGACATGTTTCCGACGTTAATCTCAGGCAATTTAACTCCGTTATCAACTAATTCTTTTAAAACGCCCGGATTCTTCACTAAGATTAATACAGTTTGGCCTTTGTATTTACCTGAATTAATTCGGCGCGCAGCACCTTTAGCAGTTAAAATACTCAAATGCACTCCATGCGGGCAAGCCGTTTTTAGAGCAGTTTTTTGAATATCGTTTTTAACAATATCGTCTCCAATTACCATCAAACGCGTCAAATGAAGTGCATTGGTCCACATTGTCGCTACCTGACCATGAATTAATCGCTCATCAATTCGGATGTTGTGCATAGTTTGCGGTTCAACTTCCGCATTTTGGTTATCAACTTTAATGGGAGTCTTTTTAGGCTCAGGTTTATTCTCATGGGCATCCCCAACCGGCGCTAAATTAGCTTTAGCTTGTTCAATTGCATCCTTCATCGGCGTACCCATTACCGCTGCTAAAAGTAATGGCAAACAAAGTCCACTATATACTTCTACATCAGGATGAGCTTTTTGATAGCGTAAAGAAGCATTCGCTGGAGTTCCTCCAGCAATATCTACAATAATTGTTGGTGCAGTGTCAAAGCTCGCTGCGACTTTGGTAATTTCATCAAGTAGATCATCCTGATTCATGGTTTGCTTGAATGCAATAGCCTTCACATTGGATAATTTACCTGCAATCATTTCGCAACTAGCTAGAGTTGATTTTGCATATTCTCCATGGCTCACAAGTAGAAAATTATTCAAAATTCACATACCCTTTCTAAAATCACAATGTAATCTATTTTATATTAATTGGTATAAATTTTAAAGCTAATTTTCTCAATGAAATCATGGATTAATCTATAATTGGTCTATACGGTTTGGATGATAACGAATTTGTAATCGCTAACAATGGTAAAATAAAAAGGATTTAGAATAAATCTAAATCCTAGACCAATTTTGATCTTATTAACCTAAATCTTCACCGTTAGATTCGATTACTTTCTTATACCAGTAAAATGAATCTTTAGGCATTCTCTTCAAAGTACCATTTCCTTCATCGTCACGATCTACATGAATGAAACCGCAGCGTTTAGACATTTGACCCGTACCTGCAGAAACGAGGTCGATACAACCCCAAGTAGTGTAGCCAATTAAATCTACACCGTCATCGATGGCCTTTTGCATTGCATCAATGTGTTGCTTCAAATAATCAATACGATAATCATCGTGAATCTTACCATCAGAATCAATCTTGTCGACGGCACCAAGTCCATTTTCAACAACCATAATTGGAAGATCATAACGGTCATACATCACTTCAAGGTAGTATTGAAGGCCGGTTGGGTCAGTTGCCCAGCCCCATTCTGAATATTTAAGATATGGGTTCTTCGCACCAGCTGAGAAGTTACCACCAACTCTATCACTTACATCATGAGTGGTAATTACATTGCTCATGTAGTAGGAGAAGATGTACATATCAACTGTTCCTTCAGCTAAATCCTTCTTATCTTGCTCAGTGATGTCTAAATGAACATTGTGTTCATCCCAAAGACGCTTAGCATAGGTAGGATACTTACCCTTACATTGAACATCCCCACAGTAGAAAATATTCTTTTCCATCACGTGACGTGTTTCCAAAACATCGGCTGGATCTGGAGTTAATGGATAATCAACCACACCACAGATCATATTCCCCAGGACATAATCTGGATCAATTTTATTGAATAAATTACCGTTGAAAACATGGGATTTTAATCCCGTGATGAAAACGGCTCTTTTCATCGCTTTCTTTTTAAAGTCTATTTTTCCTTCTTTTCCTTTGCTATAATTTTTTAAGAAAGGAGGGAACAAATGTGCTAACGGGAATAAAACTAAGACTCTATCCCAATCAAACTCAGATCAGCCAGCTTTGGCAAATGTTTGGTAATGACCGCTTTGTCTGGAACAGAATGCTCGATATGATGAACGAGCGCTATAAGAATAACAAAGATTTGCCTTTCTTAAGCAAGTTCAAGCTTAACTATCTGCTTAAGCCCTTAAAGAAAGAATATCCTTTTTTGAAAAATAGCGATTCGTCTAGCCTGCAGCTAGTCAATGAATTTTTAAATCAGTCTTGGAAGAACTTCTTTAAAGATAAAACCGGCACTGTTGGCAAGCCGCGCTTCCATTCCAGAAGATATTTAAAACCGTCTTATACTGGCAAGTCTATTGTGAAAATCGCTGGAAGACGCTATCTCTATCTTCCTAAGCTGGGCTACATTAAAACCAGCAAGACGGGTGTTCTAAAAGACGTTAAGATTAAACGCTATACGGTTTCTTTAGAGCCTACCGGCAAGTATTATCTGTCAATTCAAGCAGAAGTGAAAGAAGCTGAAAAGCTTAAAAAGACGGGCAGGCAAGTTGGGATTGATGTCGGCGTAGCCGATTTGGCAATTTTGTCAAATGGTCTAAAGTATCCTTCTTTTGATGCTTCTTATTTTGAAAAGCAAAGCCGAATCTGGCAGTGCAAATATTCACGCAGACGCCATTTAGCTTATCTTCTTTGCGAGCAGGACAAGAATCAAAAAGTTCTTAATCCTAGAAGCCTAGAAAGTTTTTCCAACTGGCAAAGAGCACGCAAGCTTAAAGCCAGCTATCAAAAGAAGGCTGCCAACAAACGCAAAGACTATCTCCATAAGCTGACAACGCACTTGGTTAGGCAATACGATGTGATTGCAATTGAAGATTTGAAAGTCAAAAACCTTCAAAAGAATCACTGCCTAGCCAAAGCAATTGCCAACGCTTCTTGGAGCATGTTTAGACAAATGCTGGAGTATAAGTGTGAAAGATATGGCAAGGAATTAATTGTCATTAATCCTAAGAACACCTCCAGAATCTGTTCCAAGTGCGGATTTAACAGCGGAGCTAAATCGCTAGAAATTCGGGAATGGACTTGTTCTAACTGTCAGGTTCATCATGATCGAGATATTAATGCAGCAGTTAATATCTTGCATAAAGCAATGCCAAATGGTCAGGAACTGGCCGTGGTAAATAGCTAAGTTCTGTGAGTTAGGTATGAAGATAGCAATATCTTCTGTAAGATCCTAAACACTACTTAGTGTTCCCAGAAACCGGGTACTTTAGTGCCGGTGTAGTTCATGAGCAATCTTCACAGCACGAGCTGAAGCAACAAATTGATAGTGTAATTTTTGATAAGCATGTTGGTAAGCTGCATCATCTGCATCGGCATTGCCGAATGAATTTAACAACAAGAGTGCAGTATTAATTTCATTAAAGGTGAGCCAATATTTAACCAAGCCCTTGTATTCTTTAAACAAAACTGTCGCATACTTGACATACATATCGATCATCTTACGATCTTGCCAGTCATTATACTTTTCACTTAAATATAAAGGATCTTCATAGTGAGAAATGGTTACGATTGGTTCAATGTCGTATTTCTTACACTCTTCAAAGACTCTCCGGTAAAAGTCAAGTCCTGCTTGATTTGGCTTTTCTTCATCACCCTTTGGAAAAATTCTCGTCCACGCGATTGAAAGTCTAAAAGTAGTGAATCCCATTTCAGAAAACATCTTAATGTCTTCTTTATAATGATGATAAAAGTCAATTGCAACATGGTTAGGATAATAACTGTTTGGATCGATTGCACCAACAGCATCTTCAGGAAGGCCAGCCCCTGGAACAGCTGGCGTTTTTTCTAATTTGCCGTTTAGTTTATAAGTTAAATATCTAGGTTCATTCAAGCTTCCGGCAGTTGTAATATCAGTAACTGAAAGTCCTTTACCATCAACATCATACGCGCCTTCGATTTGATTAGCAGCAGTTGCGCCACCCCATAAAAAGTTCTTTGGAAATGTCATTATTTTTCCTCTCTTCAATAAAGTATATACTTATTATATTTGTAAACGGTTACTTTTGCAAAACTGATTAAAGACTAATCTGTTATAACTATTAGTAATTTTCAGTTATAATGAAATCGATTACAGAAATAAAAGAGGAATTACTATGACTAAAAAATTAATTGCACTTGATACTGACGGTACATTATTAGATCCAAATGGCAAAATTCTTGAAAGTTCGAAAAAAATTATCAAAAAAGCTCTCGATCATGGAATTAAAGTCGTTCTGTGTTCTGGACACCCGATTGACGGTCTAAAAGACTATCTTACCCAACTTGGTATTACCGGTTCTGCCCAATATGTAATCACCTTAAATGGCGCTATTATCAGAAACACTGATGATGACATTATTAGTGAAAATTTGGTGCCGAATAGTTTTTATCGACGCATGACAGCTTTTGGAATGGCAAATAAAATCCCCTTCAACATCGTCGATGCGGAATCCAGAATTATCACCGCTGACCACAATGTTGATCCACTGATTTACATTCAAGCTTTTGAAAATAATGCACCCTTGTATATTCGCAATCCTGATCAACTTCCTGAAGATAATATTCGCATTGCAAAAGGATGCTTTGTCGGTAAGCCTGAATTATTAGATCAATGGGAAAAACAAATTCGTAAAGAATTCGGTAAAGAACTCTATGTTGTACGTGCTGATCCCCATTTTCTTGAACTTTTAAATAGTGAGGTTAACAAAGGATACGCTTTAAAGCAACTTTGCCAAAAACTTAACATTATGCCAGAAAATGTAATTGCAATCGGCGATGAAAAGAATGACATTCCGATGTTTAACTTCGCAGGAACAGCTATCTGCATGAAAAATGGTAATTCGGAAGCTAAAGAAGCGGCTGATTATATCACTGCTGCCAACAATGACGACGGAATTGCTAAAGCACTTAAGAAATTCGTTTTCAATGATTAATCAAAAAAGAGATCGCGTTGCGATCTCTTTTATTATTGAACATCTTCTGCTGGCCAAACATAATATTCAAAGTGAGGCTTATCTCCATCAAAAGTTAATTTAACTACTGATGCATTGCCAAAACCAGAAAAGTCCTTTTCGTCGGTTTCTGATCGAACGTAACGCGCTAAAATATCGCCATGTCCCACAACAAGCGCCGTTTCGCCATCTTCAATATTATCTAAAACTTCTCTTATTCCCCGCTTCATTCTAGCAACAACTTCTTCGTTAGGTTCCATAGTTGGATCAACATTAGTATTGCCGTAATTCCAAGGGAGCAAGAATTCATCTCGTCCTTCAAAAATGCCATAGCTCTTTTCACGCAAATCCTTCAAACGAGTGTAAGGCATTTGATGGTCAGTAATAATTTCTAAAGTATCGCTAGCACGTTCTTGCGTTGAAGAAAACGCCTTATCAAACTTGACCTCATTTTCTTTAAAATAATCGCGTGTCTTCTCAACTTGACGAATTCCGCGTTCATTTAACGGTGAATCACAACGCCCTTGAACTTTATGATAATAGTTAAAATAAGTTTGCCCGTGACGCACTAAATAAATTGTCTTTGTCATAAAATCCTCCCAAATTCTTTATCTAAAATATACCAAAAAAGTCCACTCAATGGTGGACTTTTTTTATAGTTCAAAACTCTGATTGTATTCTGAACTATTAATGATGAAAGTTGGCACACTAATGTAGTGCATTGAATAGACATTTCCATTTTTAGAAATACTAAAACCGTAATAATTATAATCGCCATCATGCTTTGAACCTTGCGTGTTAAACAAGTCCCCTGCATGTTCCCATTCACGGTAAAATTGACGATCATTTCTTTGCAATTCAGTTGGACCAGTATAGCCAAAAATCATTTGCTTCAAACCAAAATAGATATTTTTCTTCATTTCGGTCATCGTCATCGTTTTATTGGCAGTCGCAAATCCTGCCATATCTTCGACGTAATTGTCATTTAAATTAAGACCATTTTTCTTGCAAGCGCGCACGATCCCAGCGACATAGTGGTCACCATTGTTAATTCCGCGCTTATGATTAGTATATTCTGTAGCAATATCTTGCGCTAATTTTTCAACATTGGCGTTATAGATCCATGGCTTCAAGCCAAGCGCTTTACGCGCATCATTAATTAAACGCACGCTGTATTCTCCCAGTTCTTTAGTTTGCGCCTGAGTTAATTTAGCTGGATTAATTTTAGTTGAATTGTCTTTTTTGCTTTCTGCTTGGCTAGTTCTACTAAAATTATTACTGTTCATCCCTTTAATACAGGCATTAATAAAGACTTTGCTGGGTTTCCCTTGATAAGCTTTCAATAAACTAGCCCGCGTGTATCCCTTCGGCATCACAATTTTTGCTTTTTTATATGTAGTATTTTTCACTAAAGAAGCATTCTTAGCTATAATCCAATGAGAATTATCTCCAATTTTATAGGCTAAATGTTTAGTCTTCCCAATTTTCAAATATTTCTTAGCGATATAAGAGTATTCTTTATGAGGGGCAGCGTAATATTTAGTAGCTTTTCCCGAAAGATTATATAAACGAACCTTCTTGGTTCCTTTAACTTTTAGGATACCTAATTTTTTAGTTGCCGCTTGTACAGTTTGGGAATGAGCGAAATTTACATTATTAAAATTAGCAACGTTTGTTACAAATAATAAAGCTGCAATTACGGTAAAAATAGTCTTCTTTTTATACATGTCTCTTCTTTCATCAGAAAATTTAGATTTAGCTATAAAAAATAGGTCCTCAAATAAGGGCCTATTTTGTTTTATTCAGTTTTCTACGGATTAGTACCAGCCGTTTGCTTGCCAGAAGCTTTGAGCTGCAGTCCATGAACCGTAACGTGACTTAACGTAGTTGTCAGCCACACGTTCTTGGTTAGCTGCTGAGTAGTCACCGTTAAGGTATGAAGCTGATAATTGGTACTTACCGATGTATTGACCGTTACGAGCTGAGTATGAACCACTTGATTCACGGTTTGCGATCCAAGCCTTAGCACTTGCTTCTGAACCAGTAGCAGTTGAAGTGTATGAACTACTTGAAGTAGTTGATGCACTTGATTGTTGTGGTGCAGAGTAAGTTTGAGTTTGTGCTTGTTGTGGTTGTTGAGTTTGAACTGAAGTATTAGCAGTTTGTGCTTGTTGAGTAGTTTGAGTTTCAGCCTTTGGAGCTTCAGTCTTAACTACTGAGCTAGCAGCACTAGTTGCCTTAACCCATTGGTTCTTACCTAAATCGTACCACTTTTGACCCTTTGAGTCGTAAGCAGTCTTGATAATTCTCCAATCAGTGTTGCTTGGTAAAGTTTGACCAGTAGCAACAGGATTTTCATAATCGTTGTATACAGTAGTAGTAGTGTGCACAGTGTAAACAGTAGCATCGTTTTGAACAATAGCTGCTTGTGCGTCGTTTGAATTCATAGTATTTACTGCAACTAAACCAGTAACTGAAAGTGCAGCAACTGCAATTGATTTACCTAAGATAGATTTGATTTTCAAAAAAAGTCTCTCCTTAAAAATAATACTTTTTGAATAGCGAATACTACTTCGCTATGTTTTCGTCTGTCTTTTTCAATTGACAGGTATTATAATACAGTGCAAAAATTTCAGAACCATAACAAAATTATCACTCATATGTTAAAGAAATATTACTAAATGTGACATTTTTGTAATATTTGTAACATAATTATTTTTGATGTATTTTCAGTAAAAACAGCTTAATATCAACACTTTAAAGGCGTTTTTTGTCATTCAATACGTATGTTTGGTGGTAAAAATCACATTATTCAGTACATCATTTTGCAATATTTCTACTACAAAAGTACGTTCTATTTTGTTCTATTCCTAAGAAAAAATAGTCAAAAAAACAGCTAGATTTTCTTATTTTTGGTAAAAAAGCACTTTTCTTTATGCCATAAGATGGCAAATCAGGTCTTAAGTACTATAATAAAGATGTAATTTTTTAAAAAAGCGAGGAATTATTATGACTAAATACGTTGTTAAGTTAACTGAAGAAGACTTGCAAATGATTAAGGATTGTCATTCAAAGAACCCTTCAATCATGAAAGCAATGAACGAAGCTAAGAAAGAAGACTAGTTTCTTCTATAATGAGTAAAGTCGTGGTTGGAGTTTCAACCACGACTTTTTTCTACTATTATTGAGGTTTTTAGAATGCACAAATTTACCAAGTTTATTGAGTATTTTGCCCGTTTTTTGCAAATGCTCTTAATTATAGCCCTTGCACTTTTAGGAATTCTTCTTATTTTATTGCTTTTCCGAGAAATCTATTCCTTACTCGATGCTTTCATTTCACCCTCGATCTCGCGCAGCAATGCAGAAATTATGGATGAAATTATTGTTTTCTTCCTATTCTTTGAATTTGCCGCAATGGTAATTTCCGCGCTTCACCATCACGGTCACACTAGCATTAATTTCTTAATGGGCCTTGGAATTACGGCTCTTTTGCGAGGTTTAATTACTGCTCACAGCAACTTGACTGAAGTGATTGGCAACTCGGTGGCAATTTTGCTTTTAGTAATTGGCATGGTGATTTTCAATCGAAATATCAAAGAGATGTAAGAAAAGAGCAATTCTCCAATTCAAAAACAAAGAAGCTCTTCAGATAAGTTTTATATACTTATCTGAAGAGCTTTTTACTTAGTGCTGATTGCCAGAATCGAACTGGCGACCTTTTCTTTACGAGGGAAACGCTCTACCAACTGAGCTAAATCAGCGCGCTACAACATCACATTATAGCAAACTTGAAAAATCACTTCAATATGGATTATTTAAGAAATGAAACTACCAGCAACAATTAAGGCCAATCCAACTAAAGTAAGAACTAAATCTTTGCCGTGTTTTTTATCACCTAAGATGTACATCCCACCAAGAGTAGCAATTACAACGGCAATTTGACTATAGATAAATGCGCTGGCAACACCATTTTCTTCAACAGAAAAGATGTACGCACAAGCACCAATACTAAAGGAGAATCCAGTTAAAATATTCCAATAGCTAGCCTTTTCTTTAAAAGCAGCCGTTTTCTTAGAAAATACCAAATAAATAATGGCTCCCAATAAAATTCCGATCATTTGCGGAAGAAATAAATCTTTACCGCTGACCTTGACCGTTTTAGGAAATGTGGCATAAATCCAGAAACCAATTGAAGTAAATAGCAATAATAGAAAGTCTTTAAGTTGATTACTTTCATTATAGCCTTTACTTATTGAAGTTAAGAATACACCCACAACCATCAAAACTAGAGCAAGAATCCCTAAGAAGATTGCCTTAGGACTATTCCATTCATGAAAAATCAGTCCTCCGATTAGACATGAGCCAATTAATTGAAGGCCTGCCGAAATAGGCATCGTCTTAGTAACTCCAATATTTGTAAAGGAAATAAATTGCCCAATTTGGCCAACTGCCCAACCAATTCCTGAGATCATTGCCAATAAAAAAATGCCAATTGACATCTTGGGATGAGCTATAATCGTAAAAATAATACCTATAATTACAGCTCCAATCCCAGTACCATAAATTTCATTTAGTGGCCTACTGCTAGGAATTTTACCTGAAATTATTGGAATTAACCCCCAACCGACAGCAGGTAAAAATGCAATAATCCAATTCATTACTATTCATCTTACCTTTTAATACTATTATCTTCATCACTTCTTATTTTAAGCCCTAGTTCTTACCTATATAAAGAAATATACCTTGAGAAAATGAAATTAATAAAAATAATAAATCTACTTCCAATCAAGACACAATTCTTGTTGATGAAGTTCTTCTGGAAGCTGATCACGATCAGTTTCATGATCGTTTAGTTTTGCCCCAGTGATTTGTTTGGTAAAAGAATCAATCCGACGATTACTATCACGCAAATCATAATAAGTAGTGACGATTTTGTCATAATCACTTAAATCTTTTACATCAAAATTCTTATTATATTCATTTTCAAAAGTAGTAAATTTTAGAGGTAAGCGTGGTTTAAGTTGTGGTGTTTGATCAGGAACTCCGACTTGCATTCCTAAAACAGGGAAAGTCAACTTAGGAAGACCAAGAGTCTTCAACATTTCAAGAGGATGATCATTAACGGTTCCCAAAGGAACATAACCTAAATCCATGCTTTCTACAGCATTAGCTACATTTTGAAAAGCTAAAAGTGTATCTTCCATCGCCTGGAAGAAAATATCAGTAGTATGGACACGTCCATCATTTTGCCCCAATTGCTTTCTAATTTGTTGATTGCGGTATAAATCAACCACAAAAATAAACAAATCACCTTCAGCACCAACGTAGTTTTGATTACATAATTCCTGAATTTTAGCTTTTTTCTTTTCATCTGTAATATGAATTAAGGTTGCATTTTGCATAAACATACTAGTTGGAGTTTGACTAAATACTTTATCCAAAGTCTCCAGTTGATCTTTAGATAAGATTTGATCTTTAAACTTTCTAATTGAACGATGGTTAAGTTGCTTATCAATTGTAAAATTATTTTCCATGATTTGTCCTTCTTTTTTCTAATTAATAATTTAAGTCTAATACTAATTAATTGTAAGTCAAATAAATCCACTAGCTTATGCTAAAATAAAAGCGCAATACTACAAAGAAAAAAGGAAGTATATTATGCGAGTTTTAGTTATCGGCGGAGCGGGCTATATTGGCTCTCACGCTGTTAAAGAATTAGTTAAAGAAGGCAACGATGTTGTTGTTTTAGATGCTTTGTACACCGGCCACAGAAAGGCTGTTGATCCTAAGGCTAAGTTTTACCAAGGCGATATTGAAGACACTTTTTTGGTAAGCAAGATTTTGCGCGATGAAAAAATTGACGCTGTTATGCACTTTGCAGCTTATTCATTAGTTCCAGAATCTGTCAAGAAGCCACTCAAGTACTACGACAACAATGTTTCTGGCATGATCTCACTTTTAGAAGCTATGAATGATGCCAATGTTAAATATTTGGTTTTCTCAAGTTCTGCAGCTACTTATGGTATTCCAAAGAAATTACCAATTACCGAAGACACACCACTTGATCCAATCAACCCATACGGCGAAACCAAGATGATGATGGAAAAGATTATGCACTGGGCTGACAAGGCTGACGGCATCAAGTCAATTGCTTTGCGCTACTTCAATGTGGCTGGGGCTTCTAGTGATGGCAGTATTGGTGAAGATCACGCTCCAGAAACTCACTTAATTCCAAACATTTTAAAGAGTGCAATTTCTGGTGATGGCAACTTCACTATCTTCGGTGACGATTACGACACCAAAGACGGTACCAATGTCCGTGACTATGTGCAAGTAGAAGACTTGATTGACGCTCACATTTTAGCTTTAAAGCATGTGATGGAAACTAACAAGTCTGACGTCTTCAACTTGGGGACTGCTCAAGGCTACTCCAACTTGGAAATCCTGGAAGCAGCCAAGAAAGTCACTGGCATTGACATCCCTTACACAATGGGACCAAGACGCGGCGGCGATCCAGATAGTTTGGTAGCCGATTCAACTAAGGCTCGCGAAGTTTTAGGCTGGAAGCCAAAGCATGAAAATGTCGAAGATGTAATTTCCACCGCTTGGAATTGGCACCAAGGCCATCCAAAAGGCTATGAAGACAAATAATTATAGTTTTAACCTTTAGATTTATTCTGAAGGTTATTTTTTAGCCTAAAATTTAACATTTATTATTTCTTCTCATCCTTACATATATAAGCTTTTTCGAATAACGCTTTCAAAAACATTCTATATTTGTGTGGTTATGCACAAATAAGTATGTTACTATAGATAATGTAATAGATGAAACCGCTTACTCGATTTCTAGAGAGGAATAATCTTATATGAGTACAAAAGAACGTTATTCTCAAGATGAATTAAGAAAAGATAATCCAATGTTTAGCCGCGTTCGTGCAACTATCGAAAGCGCATTTTATGGCAACAATGTGCATGAAGTCACAAGTGTTGCTGAAGCTTATGAACTTGCTAAAAAGCAACCTGGTGTTATTGTTACTGATTTACCAATTTTACATACTAAAGAATTAGGTTTGCCACAAGGCGCAACTCAATTGGTTTACAACCACGGTAAAATTTTGGGTAGAACCGCATCTGCTCGTCACTTTACTGATGACCCAAACGAAGACGCTGAAGCTTTAGCAGGTAACTTACGTGAAGACATCTATGCTGGTCATAATCAAAAATTCTTAAAGGCAACTGTTTTAGTTGGGCTGGATCCATCATTTACAATCAAAGCTCACGTTATGATGCCAGAAGATCAAGCATTCAATTTACTTTCATACATCTTAAACTTCCATTTCTTTGATGATGAAGCTGAAAAGATGTACAAGAAGTCTAAGTTCTATGATGAACCTGACATCTACTTCTACTTTGATCCAAATGTTCAAGATCCAGATTATCCAAAGGGACTCGGTGTATTTGATGCTCCACATAACTGTGCAGCTGTCTTTAACCTTCGTTACTTCGGTGAACTTAAGAAAGGGACTTTAACCTTAGCTTGGGCTATTGCTCACCGTCACGGTTACACAGCTTGTCACGGTGGTGAAAAGTCATTCCACTTTGACGACAAAAATGATAAAGTATTTGCATTTTATGGCTTATCTGGTTCCGGTAAATCAACTTTGACTCACGAAATGTATGATGGTAAATATGATATTACTGTTTTACACGATGATGCATTCATTATTTCTCGTGAGGATGGTTCTTCAGTAGCCCTTGAGCCTTCATACTTTGATAAGACTCACGACTACCCAGCCGGTCACCATGAAACTAAGTACTACACTACTATTATGAACTGTGATGTAACTCAAGATGAAGATGGTAATAAAGTTATCATTACTGAAGACTTGAGAAACAATAACGGTCGTGTTATCAAGACCCGCTACACTAGTCCTCATCGTGTAGACTTTGAAAAAGCCCCAATTACCGCTTTATTCTGGATTATGAAAGATGGTTCATTACCTCCATTACTTAAGATTGATGATCCGATTTTAGCAACTACAATGGGCTGTACTTTAGCTACTAAGAGAACTAGTGCTGAAAACTTACCAAAAGGTTTTGATATGAACACCTTGGTAATTGAACCATTCGCTGACCCATTCCGTGCTTACCCTGTATCTGGCGACTACAGAGACTTTAAGGAATTATTTACTAAGCGTGGAGCAAGTTGCTATATCTTGAACACTGATGCCTTCATGGGTAAAGATATTCCAAAAGAAGTGACTAAGAAGATTATTGAAGATTTAGCAAATGATGATATTAAAGACAGTGATTTCAAGCCATTTGGCAACTTTAAGGGTGTATCTTACTTACCAATTGATGGTTATGAAGTTCACCTAGATGATCCAGAATATCAAAAGACTTTAGCTAGAAGAATGCAAGATCGTTTGGACTGGCTCAACAAATATGATGAAGAACATCCAGAAACTCCTATTCAAGCAGAAGCTAAGGAAACTTTGGAAAATATCATTAAAGAATTAAGTTAATCAAAAACTAAACTATCGCAAAAAAATTACCCCGGAAATATCTTCCTGGGTAATTTTTATTTAGTTAATAAATTATTTCAAGCTGTCGTAATATTCTGGATCAACCGGTTCATACCAAGTAGTCTTAGCCTTATCAGTATCAGCCATCATTGAAAGGTGTGCAAACCAAGCATCCTTAGCAGCACCATGCCAATGCTTAGTATTTGGAGAAACAACGTATACATCCCCAGCAGTCATCTTATGAGCTCGTTTACCTTCTTCTTGAACCCAACCTTCCCCAGCTACACAAACCAAAGTTTGAGGAACAGTGTGCTCATGCCAGTGATTAATACAGCCTGGTGAAAATGAAACATTAACAATATTAACATTTGCTTTATTAGCAAGTGGATTTAACCAACTCTTCCCAGTGAAATATTTTACGAAAGCATCATTAGATTCACCAAAACCAAATGGACTATTCTTTACTTCTTCTTCAAATTTTGCCATTTAAAAAACTCCTTCTTACTTTTCTAGTTCTTTCGCTGCTTGATTAACTATCGAAATTGCGTTCAAGCTGCGTGGATAACCGATAAATGGTTCATTTTGTAAAACAACCTTAGTCAAAAATTCTTTATCATTGCCAAGACCAATATTTACCTTTGCATGTGCTAAAAGTTGTGGCTCAACGCTACCTTGTGCAGCTAAGTAACAAAATGTAATCATTTCACGGTCGCGATCATCCAAACCGCTACGAGTATAGTAATCGCCAAAGCAATTATCTACAAGCCATTTATTGATGATCCCTCTCTTAGCAAAGTCCTTCATTTGAGGACCAAATAAGCGGATTTGAGTCTGTTCCCCCTCTTCAAGACGATTCTCCATTGTAGTCTTCGTTTGACTCTCAAGAGGTAATTTAATACCTCTAGCAGTCATAATTTCATTAGTTACCTTAAAGAAAGGCATAACACGTCCTAATCCAAGATAGTCGATTGTTTGATATAAAACTTCCTTAACTTCTACAGGATTAACACCATTGCCAAGGGCAACTGGAAGCATAATCTTATATTCTTCTACTCCTTGGCATCCCAATAAATAAGCTAATGTACTCAATATTTTCGTGCGATCAGGTAAATCAACATCTTTTTGAACTTCATCAAAAGCAAAATGGTTAATTCTATCAATAATGTCTGAATCGGTTTATCCTAATAAGTTTTTATGTACTCTTTGAGCATCATCTTTAATTGATATTTGATCGACTTCCTTTCTCTTTATTTATATTAAAATTTATTTTTAGCTAAATTAAAAATATTTATTCCAAATATCGCACTATAACTTTTTATTATCAAAAAAACACTTACGACCATAGTCGCAGGTGTTTCATTTTTTGGGATATTCAATTCAAGCAAAATTGGAATGTTTACAAACTACTTTTCATTAATACCTTTACCTTCATAGCAGTCTTCCATCAAAATACCGATTTGGTGAATTAATGGAGCAACTGGGTTAGTAACAGTGTTTTGATCGCCATAAGCTTCAACGGCTAAGTCAGCAACCTTACTGTGGAACTTCATCTTATCAACTCCATATTCCTTGAAGGCAAGTTTAATACCAACTGAGTGAGCTAAATCAATAATCTTTTGAACTAATTTTTTAACTAATTCTTCGTCATTCTTACCAGTCAAACCAAGAGCTCTAGCAATATTAGCGTAGTCTTTTTGAGCTCTGTAAACTGAGTAATGTGGCCACATAGCAAGCTTTTCTGGGCGTTTACTATTGAAGCGAATTACCTGTGGAAGAGCAATTGCATCGCTGACTCCACTTGGAATATCAAAGGTTGAACCAACTGTATGAGCAATTGAGTGTTCAAGGCCTAAGAAAGCATTGGAGTAAGCCATTCCGGCAATCGTGGCAGCATCATGCATTCTCTTTCTAGCTTCCATATCACCATCATAGGAAGCCTTCAAATTATCGAAAATAGTCTTGATTGCTTCTAGTGACCATCCACGAGTAAAGTCAGTAGCCATTGTTGAAACATAGCTTTCAATTGCGTGACCTAAAGCTTCAAAACCTGACCAAGCAATTAAACGCTTTGGAAGTTCTTCAACAAATTGATCATCAACAATTGAAACATCTGGGTTTAATGCGTAATCACATAAAGTGTGCTTAATTCCAGTTTCAGCATCTTTAATAATTGCAACTGGAGAAACTTCTGAACCAGTACCTGAGGTAGTTGGAATACATACAAGTTTAACGTTGTTAGCCTTTGGGAAGCGAACGACACGTTTTCTGATATCAAGGAACTTTTGATATGCTTCTTCAAAAGTCATCTCTGGATTTTCATAAAATAGACGCATTGCTTTAGCAGCATCCATGACTGAACCACCACCAATGGCTACAATTACATCTGGCTTGAAGATGTTCATTCTGTGAACACCATCTTTAATTACATCAGTAGTTGGATCAAGCGTTACAGCCTTAAATACTTCATATTCCTTGTTACCACGACGCTTTGAAATGATAGCAGTAATTTCATCAGCAAAGCCTTGCGCAGCTACTCCCTCATCAGTAACGATGAAGAAACGGTGAACATCAGGCATGTGACGCAAGTAGTTAGCAGCGTTATGTTCAAAGTAAGTCTTTGCTGGAACTTTTACCCATTGCATGTTATCACGACGCATAGCAACAGTTTTAATATTAAGCAAATCTCTAGCACCAATGTTGTGTGAGAATGTATTAGCCCCGTATGAACCAGTACCTAAGGTAAGTGATGGAAGCATGTTGTTGTAAAGATCACCAATCCCACCTAAAGCGGCTGGAGAGTTAACCAAGATACGGCAAGCATCCATCTTCATTGCGAATTTTCTAATAATCGCATCATCATTAGAATGAATACCAGCTGTATGGCCACGACCACCATAGTTAAGAAGATCAGTACAAATTCTAAATGCATCTTCGTAATTCTTAGCACGATATAATGTAAAGACAGGTGACAACTTTTCAGCTGATAATGGGAAGTCTCTACCCACGCCTTCATACTCAGCGATAATTACCTTAGTATTATGTGGTACATCTACTCCACAAAGTTTAGCAATTTCATATGCTGACTTACCAGCAACAGGACCAGCAACTGTGCCTCTCTTCGGATCAATGAAGTGCTTTTCAAATTTTTTGATTTCTTCCTTATTTAAGAAATAACAATTCCAATTCTTAAATTCTTCCTTAACTCGATCATAGATTTCATCGTCAACTACAACTGAGTTTTCAGAAGCACAAACCATACCATTATCAAAAGTCTTAGATAAAACAATATCGTAAACGGCACGATCAATGTTGGCACTCTTTTCAATGTATGAAGGACCATTACCAGGACCAACACCAATTGCAGGTTTGCCAGATGAATAAGCTGCCTTAACCATTCCAGGACCACCAGTAGCCAAGATAGTTTGAACACCTGGATTAGTCATCAAATCGTTAGTTGCAGTCAAGCTTGGCTCGCTAATCCATTGAATGGCGTCCTTTGGGGCACCAGCTTCAACAGCTGCTTTTTGTAAAATTTTTGCAGTTTCAACACAACACTTTTGAGCTTGTGGGTGGAAGCCAAAGATAATTGTATTTCTAGTTTTCAAAGCAAGCATCGTCTTGAAAATAACCGTAGAAGTTGGGTTGGTGACTGGAGTTACACCAGCAATAACACCTTTTGGTTCAGCAATTTTAATTAAGCCTTGTTCCTTATCTTCTTCAATAACGCCTACTGTCTTTTCATGACGAAGACTGTTCCAAATATTTTCGCTGGCATACATATTCTTAGTGGTCTTATCCTCAACAACACCACGTTGAGTTTCTTCAACTGCCATCTTTGCAAGTGGGTAAGCATTTTGTTCACCAGCAGTGGCAATTGCTTCACAAATTTTATCAACTTGTTCTTGAGTGAAGTTGGCCATTTTATCTAATGCAACATGTGATCTTTTTACCAAATCATCAACCATGTTGTATATTTGCTTGTTTTTCTCTTCTTCAGTAAGAGTTTGTTTTTGTTGTACCTTAGCCATTATTTAATTACCTCTAAGATTTACTATTTCTTGTGAACCAATTTACAATATTTACTATAGCACTTTAATTTTAAATGTAAATGGTTACGTTACTAATATTACAACTGAGCAAACATCCCTATCCAGCTGTATTTTAAATACGCCATCAATGAAAGCGCTATCTAAAATATTTGTTTGTGAATTAACAAACTTTTTAAATAATTTATAGTTCGCTAATTTTTTACCTATTATGCTATCTTTAATATTTCTTTAGAAGTTTAGATTTTTTTAAAAATTATACTTACCCCTATCATCATTTCTTAGGAATGATAAAATATTAAGTATATTTATACTAAAAAGGGAGAAATTGAATGACAAAAAAGGATTCGCAAACTAACTCTGGTTATAAACGAACGCTTAGCAATGCTCATATTCAGTTAATTGCCTTAGGCGGTACAATTGGAACTGGACTGTTCCTTGGTGTTGGAGATAGTATTCACCGAGCCGGTCCTAGCGTTATTCTGATTTACATTATTGTAGGAATCTTCCTTTTCTTACTTATGCGTGCTTTAGGCGAACTAATTATGTCCGACCTAAACAAACATACTTATATTGACTTTATTGAAAAGTATTTAGGGAAAAACATCGGGTTTATTACTGGATACCTTTATTGGTTAAGTTGGATTACCTTAGGGATGGCTGAAACCACAGCTTTAGGGATCTATTTTCAGTATTGGTTCCCGGAACTAAAACCGTGGATTCCAGGATTGATTACCATTGTCCTTTTGTTAATAATTAATTTAATTTCCGCAAGAGTATTCGGTAATCTGGAATTTAGCTTTGCTATTATTAAAATTGTAACGATTGTAGCTTTTGTAATTTTAATTGGCTACTTACTTGTTACTGGCGGTAAAACAAGTTTTGGACCTGTAACATTTGCCAATTTAGACGATAATGGTGGCTTCTTCGCACGTGGAGGAAAAGGATTTTTACAAGGATTCCAAATGGTTATCTTCAGTTTTATTGGAGTTGAGCTAATTGGTTTAACCGCAGCTGAAGCACAAAACCCAAAGGTTACCTTGAGAAATGCAATTAATCAATTACCAGTTAGAATTATTTTGTTCTATGTATTAGCTATTTTAGCCATTTTACTTGTAATCCCATGGTCAAAAGTTTCCACGAATTCTAGTCCTTTTGTGGAGGCTCTGGGTGCCACTGGAATAAAAAATGCTAGCTCAATCATTAACTTTGTAGTTATTTCAGCGGCTGTTTCCTCAACTAACAGTTTTTTATATAGTGCGGGACGATTGCTATTTTCTGTTACTTTTAACGGAAAAGGAAAATGGAACGAAACTTTTGGACATTTGTCACATAGACAATTGCCTCAAAATGGTTTAATTTTATCCGCAGTTTTAATGGGGCTGGCTCCCCTTATTACTTTCCTTATTGGAGACCAAGCATTCAACTTTATTTCATCAACTTCAACTAGTATGTTCTTGATTATTTGGTGTTTGATGACTTTAACTCATATTGCTTATCGTAGAAGAACTCCAGAATCTGAATTGAATGATTTTAAAATGCCGGGCTTCCCATATCTTGATTACTTAATTTTGTTGTTCTTTGGTTTAATGATTATCTTACTTTTAATCTTACCAAGCTACCGCATCCCAATGATAGCCGCAATTTTAATTTTCATTATTTTATATGGTATTACCAAAATTTGGGATAAAGAGAAAAACGAAAACTAAAAAAGTAGCTCTATTGAGCTACTTTTTTTATTATCTTGGCTGAGACTCCTGCTATAACACTATTTTTAGGTACGCTTTTTGTAACTACTGCTCCAGCCGCAACAATTAAGTTTTCTCCAACTGTCACTCCTGGTAAGATCTTAGCGCCCACTCCAATCCAAACATTTTTTCTAAATGGACCATTTTTAAAATCAATTCTTTGCGCCGCTTTGGATCAATCATGTGATTGACACTGATCAAATACGCTTCTGGTCCAATGAAAGCATGATCCTCAATTACTATTCCACCTAAGTCCACCATTGTAACATTGGAATTAATAAAAATATCTTTCCCAAGCTTGATATTTCTCCCATTAGTCTGTGAAAAATGGAAGACGAATCTCTACACTATCTGAAATCTTTTCGCCCGTAATCTCACCGATTAGTTGACGAATTTTATATTCACAGCGTCTCTGCGTATTCAAGTTTTGTAATAGCCGTTGATTCTGCTCTATTATTTGATGTATTTTATTACTTTCCATTTTCATCCCTACTTTACTTAAACTTATTGCTAAATTTAAGTTTAAAAGGTATTCTAAGCAATGTAAAAAACTCATTAATTATTAATTACAACAACAATAATTTATGGTGAGATTATGGAATTACGAGTATTAAATTATTTTTTAGCAACTGCACAAGAACTAAATATGACTCGAGCAGCTGAAAAACTATTAGTTTCACAACCTGCTCTTTCTAGACAAATAGCTGACTTAGAAGATGAATTAGGAGTTAAACTATTTATCCGTAAGCCTCGGCAATTAACATTAACTCCTGCAGGCCAATATTTACAAGAACAAGCCAAAGAAATTTTGACCTTAAGCGAAAAAACTAAACGTAACTTGCAATCTACGGCAATTATTAGTGGAGATCTCACAATCGCTGCTGGGGAAAGTATTGCTATGCAACGAATCGTGAATGTGATGAGCAATATCGTTCAAGATTATCCTACAGTTAAACTTCATATTTTAAGTGGAGATTATCAATTCGCGGAGAAACGCTTAAACACGGGTACAGTCGATTTTGCAGTTATCATAGGTAATCTACCTCTTAATGGCTATGCATCGATGCAGCTCCCTGAAAAAGACACCTGGGGTGTTTTGGTAGCAAGTGACGATCCTTTGGCAAAAAAAGAACATATAACTCCGAATGATATTGTTAATCGACAAATTATCAATTCTCAGCAAGCCGAAACTTATGGAATTTTTGACAATTGGTTTGGTAATTATAAAGAGCAAGTAAATATTATCGGTACCTATAATCTAAGCTACAATGGGACGCTTTTAGTAAAAAATCATGCAGCTATTATGCTTACTCTTGATAAACTTGCCAATACTTCTGCAGAATCGGGCCTTGTATTTATTCCTTTAAAACCAGCCATCTATCAGCCACTTAATATCATTTGGAAAAAAGAGACCACCTTATCACCAGTTGCTCAGCTGTTTCTTGATCGATTAAAAGCTTCTATTATGGATGATGTAAAATTCGACTAACAAAAAATGCCTAGCTACGATTGTAACTAGGCATTTTTCTATTTTTTATGAACTTTATTAATCATATTCTTAAAACTCAACGTCAATTTCTGTCGTAAAGATAAAGATTGACGCATACGATCGGCTGGAATGTACTTTCTTATAGCTCGCAGAGTCTTTTTAGAATCTTGCGTTGCAAAAATAAAGTTTCCATTCTTTTTTGTTCTAATTTCAAAACGTGGAATATATTTTCCATGAAAACGAACATCAGCTACTACATAAGTAATTTCTTCCCAAGGAATCTGGACAAAATCACCTATATTTTTTTCATTATAAAATTCAAAAGCTTTATCGCCGATCATAACTTTTCCATAAGACGCAATACCACGAAACCATGTTGCAGTTATTGTGAGATCGACTTTTGTATTAATTGATTTAACCATTTTTGACTAAAGAATGTGCCATACGTGGAAGAGAACACCAACAACGAAGATACCAATGATGATCCAAATTGGTGAAACTTTCTTCTTCAAAAGCCACATACATAGGAAGGTTAAAAGAAGACCTGCTAAACCTGGGATCAATTGATCTAAGTTATCTTGCAAAGTGGTGGTCTTAGTCTTAGTTAATGACATGCCATCGCCTTTGTTCCATTGAAGCAAAGCTTGTTGGATTCCCTTGGCACCAGATGGAAGCTTATCCCATTCGATGTAACCACCTTTTTGAATAGGGGTTCTAGAAACAACAGGAGTAAATTTAATATTTACCCAACGTTCAATTAAGGCACCTAAAACGAACATACCCATCATGGAAGCTCCACGAGTTACCTTTTGAAGCAAACCACCGGACATATCACTGGTAATAGCAGAACCAGCCTTGTAACCAAATTCTTGTGTGTACCATAAGAAGGCAAGTCGGATGATGTTCCAAAGTACGAAGAACAAGATTGGACCAACAACATTACCAGTTAAAGCCATTGATGCACCCAAGGCACCAATAATTGGACGAACAGTGTACCAGAATACAGGGTCACCAACACCGGCCAAAGGTCCCATCATACCAACCTTAACACCTTGAATAGCTTCGTCTTCAACTGGAGCACCATTAGCTTTATCTTCTTCTAAAGCCAAGGTAACACCAAGTACAGGTGATGCTAAGTATGGGTGAGTGTTAAAGAATACCAAGTGTCTTTGAAGAGCTGCAGCCATATCTTTCTTGTTTGGATAAAGCTTTCTCAAAGCAGGGATCATTGAGTAAACAAAACCACCGTTCTGCATTCTTTCATAGTTCCAAGAACCTTGAAGGAATTGTGAGTGCCACATAACATTGAAGCGGTCGGCTTTTGTTAATTTGATTTTCTTATCAGCCATTTATAAAATCCTCCTCTATGCGTTCAATTTAATAGTCATCAATGATATCGCCGAGTGGATCGCCGGTACCTTCATTACCTGAGTTGTTAGAACCGCTACCACCTTTTGCTTCAAGTGCTAAGTACATCATAGCAAGTGACAAACCAATAGCACCAAGAGCAATCAAAGTTAAGTCCTTAACAGCAGCTAAAGCGAAACCGATTGCGAAAAATGGCCATACTTCTTTTGAAGCCATCATGTTAATAACCATTGCATAACCTACGGCTACAACCATGGCACCACCAATGGTCATACCTTCACTAAGCCAACTTGGCATAGCAGCTAACCATGATTGAACGTAGTGTGAAGGAATAGCAAGAAGTAATGCAGCTGGGATGGCAATTCTTAAGCCTTGCAAACATACGGCAATCCATTGCCATAAGTTAATCATGCGCCAGTTACCCTTCTTAGCTTCTGCGTCCATGATGTGAACGATAGCAGTAGAAATAGTACGTACGATCATAGTCAAGAACAAACCAGCAACAGCTAATGGAATAGCAATACCAGTAGCCATACCGATACCCTTAGTTCCTTGACCACTTTCTACCAAAATAATTGCTGAAGCAACAGAGGCTAAAGCTGCATCAGGAGCAACTGCGGCACCAATGTTTGCCCAACCCATGGCGATCATTTGTAATTGACCACCCAAAATAACACCTAAGTCCAAGTGACCAGTAACTAAACCGATCAATGTACATGCAACTAATGGTTGGTGGAATTGCCATTCATCCAAGATACCTTCAGTACCAGCAAGGAAAGCAACAACCACTACCAAAATCATTTGTATAGCGTTCATTTAATTTCTCCTATTTTTTATTTTGTTCATCTAATAAAGTTTGAGCTTTATTCAAAATTGCGTCCATGTTACCTGGGTTATCTGATGGAACCTTACGTACATCAAACTTAACACCCATCTTTTCAAGTTCACGGAAAGTATCAACATCTTTTTGGTCCATTGATAATACGTTGTTCGCATTAACATCACCATCTTTATATGACATTGAACCTACGTTGATTTCTTTAATATCAACGCCCGCTTTAATTGCGCGTAACACATCTTCAGGATTTTCAAATAAAAGAAGTGCATGAGTATCACCAAAGCGTGGGTCTTTAGCAATTTCTTCCATTTTCTTCAATGGAACAGTGTGAGCTTTTACACCAGCAGGTGCAGCTTCACGAATCATACTCTTACGCAATTCATCTTTAGCAACACTATCTGAAACAACAATAACCCGATCTGGGTGCATTGCTGGAATCCAACCAGTAGCAACTTGACCGTGAAGTAGACGTGAGTCAATTCTTGCTAATACATATTTAATATGTCCGTCACCAAGTACGGTACCTTCTGGAATAGATTTCTTAGTAGCTGAACCGCTTTCATCTTGAGCCGGAGCTGCCTTTTCTGTTTTTGGCATTAAGGCAGCAGGCTTAGTTTTAATGCCATCCTCTGCAGGTTGAACAACTGCAGTTGCAATTTCATGGGCAGTAGCATTAGCATTCATCATTCTTTGCGTTAAAGCTTCAACTACCATTGGTAAATTCATACCACTTACAATAGCCCATTTATCGGCATGCTCATCAAGAAGCGCATTGGCTTGATTGAAAGGCGTACCTCCCCATAAATCCACTAAAAACAATACTTCATCTTGGCTATCAAATGAAGCAATTGCTTTTTCCATTTTGCCACGAATATCATCTGGACCCTCATTAGGCTTTAAGATGACATGTGCAAAATTGTCTTGTTTACCAAACAGCATTTGTGCAGATTCTGCAATGCCGTCTGCAAAACCACCATGGCTGGCTAAAACAATTCCTACCATGTTATTTCCTCCTCTAGATCAAAAAATGAATCCGCTTTTATTATACTCTAAACTAATGAAAAAGTGAACAAATATCTCCCATCTCTTATCCATTATTCTATCAATGTTTATGCTCATGCAAGCGTATTCAATAAAATCTAAATATAGGTATCTAGTGAAAAAAGCAACAAAAAAAGATCTGATAGTTATCAGATCCTTTTTTTATTTAGCTCCGGCTGTCAGACTCGAACTGACGACATCTTGATTAACAGTCAAGCGCTCTACCAACTGAGCTAAGCCGGAATATTAAAAAAAGAGCACGGCAGTTGCCTACCCTCGCAGGCAGTTGCCCACCAACTACTCTCGGCGTTAAGAAGCTTAACTTCTGTGTTCGGCATGGGAACAGGTGTATCCTTCTTGCTATCGCCACCGCACTCTTTTTTGAGCTACTACGCTCAAAACTAAATACATTCCTCGCAAAAACCGTTTCGATTGCTTCGCTTTGGTCAAGTCCTCGACTGATTAGTACTGGTCCGCTCCAAGTATCACTACTCTTCCACTTCCAGCCTATCTACCTCATAGTCTCTGAGGTGTCTTACTGCTTACGCATGGGAAATCTCATCTTGAGGGGGGCTTCGCACTTAGATGCTTTCAGCGCTTATCCCTTCCGCACATAGCTACCCAGCGATGCCTTTGGCAAGACAACTGGTACACCAGCGGTGCGTCCATCCCGGTCCTCTCGTACTAAGGACAGCTCCTCTCAAATTTCCTGCGCCCACGACGGATAGGGACCGAACTGTCTCACGACGTTCTGAACCCAGCTCGCGTGCCGCTTTAATGGGCGAACAGCCCAACCCTTGGGACCGACTTCAGCCCCAGGATGCGACGAGCCGACATCGAGGTGCCAAACCTCCCCGTCGATGTGAACTCTTGGGGGAGATAAGCCTGTTATCCCCAGGGTAGCTTTTATCCGTTGAGTGATGGCCCTTCCATACGGTACCACCAGATCACTAAGCCCGACTTTCGTCCCTGCTCGAGATGTATCTCTCGCAGTCAAGCTCCCTTATACCTTTACACTCTGCGAATGATTTCCAACCATTCTGAGGGAACCTTTGGGCGCCTCCGTTACACTTTAGGAGGCGACCGCCCCAGTCAAACTGCCCACCTGACACTGTCCCTGGCCTGGCTTACAGGCCGAGGTTAGAGCATCCTTCAAACAAGGGTAGTATCCCAACATTGCCTCCGGTAAGACTAGCGTCCTACTTTCTCTGGCTCCTACCTATCCTGTACATGTTTAAAAGATACTCAATATCAAGCTACAGTGAAGCTCCATGGGGTCTTTCCGTCCTGTCGCGGGTAACCCGCATCTTCACGGGTATTATAATTTCACCGAGTCTCTCGTTGAGACAGTGCCCAAATCATTACACCTTTCGTGCAGGTCGGAACTTACCCGACAAGGAATTTCGCTACCTTAGGACCGTTATAGTTACGGCCGCCGTTTACTGGGGCTTCAATTCGAACCTTCGCTTACGCTAAGCTCTCCTCTTAACCTTCCAGCACCGGGCAGGTGTCAGCCCCTATACGTCGTCTTACGACTTTGCAGAGACCTGTGTTTTTGATAAACAGTTGTTTGGGCCTATTCACTGCGGCTGATCTTGCGATCAGCACCCCTTCTCCCGAAGTTACGGGGTCATTTTGCCGAGTTCCTTAACGAGAGTTCTCTCGCTCACCTTAGTGTTCTCCACTCGACTACCTGTGTCGGTTTGCGGTACGGGTACGTTCTCTCTGGCTAGAAGCTTTTCTTGGCAGTGTGACATCAGCACCTTCGCTACTTTAGTTCGCTCCTCGTCGCGCCTTGCCTTCATCAAGAGCAAGCATTTGACTCACTCTCTGGCTTGACGCTTAAACATGGCTTCCGGCGCCATGCGTGCTTAGCCTCCTGCGTCCCTCCTTCGCTCATAACGATTAAACGCAGTACAGGAATATCTACCTGTTGTCCATCGACTACGCCTCTCGGCCTCGTCTTAGGTCCCGACTTACCCTGGGCGGACGAGCCTGCCCCAGGAAACCTTAGTCTTTCGGCGGATAGGATTCTCACCTATCTTTCGCTACTCATACCGGCATTCTCACTTCTAAGCGCTCCATCAGTCCTCTCGATCTGACTTCGCCGCACTTAGAACGCTCTCCTACCACGTGCTCTTTAAAACACATCCACAGTTTCGGTACTATGCTTAGCCCCGGTAAATTTTCGGCGCAGCGCCACTCGACTAGTGAGCTATTACGCACTCTTTGAATGATGGCTGCTTCTGAGCCAACGTCCTAGTTGTCTACGCAACTCCACATCCTTTTCCACTTAGCATAGATTTGGGGACCTTAACTGGTGATCTGGGCTGTTTCCCTTTCGACTACGGATCTTATCACTCGCAGTCTGACTCCCGTGTATAGATATCTGGAATTCGTAGTTTATCTGGATTCAGTAACCCCTGACGGGCCCCTAGTCCAAACAGAGCTCTACCTCCATTATCCTCTACCACGAGGCTAGCCCTAAAGCTATTTCGGAGAGAACCAGCTATCTCCAAGTTCGTTTGGAATTTCACCGCTACCCACAGCTCATCCCCGCAATTTTTAACTTACGTGGGTTCGGTCCTCCAGCGCGTTTTACCACGCCTTCAACCTGGCCATGGGTAGGTCACTTGGTTTCGGGTCTACGTCATACAACTTTTCGCCCTATTCAGACTCGCTTTCGCTCCGGCTCCGTCTTTTCTGACTTAACCTCGCTATATAACGTAACTCGCCGGTTCATTCTACAAAAGGCACGCCATTACACTTGAATGTGCTCTGACTATTTGTAGGCACACGGTTTCAGGTTCTCTTTCACTCCCCTTCCGGGGTTCTTTTCACCTTTCCCTCACGGTACTGGTTCACTATCGGTCACTAGTTAGTATTTAGCCTTGCGAGATGGTCCTCGCAGATTCAACCGGGATTCCTCGTGTCCCGGCCTACTCAGGATTCTGCTAGCTGCTCTTGCAATTTCGCTTACGGGGCTCTCACCCTCTCTGGCTTACCTTCCCAGATAATTCTGCTATCGCTTAAGCTCACATGTCGCAGTCCTACAACCCCAGATGATAAATCATCTGGTTTGGGCTCTTTCCTCTTCGCTCGCCGCTACTAAGGAAATCGATCTTTCTTTCTCTTCCTGCAGCTACTTAGATGTTTCAGTTCACTGCGTCTTCCTTCATATATCTTAACAATACATGATAGTGCATCGCTGCACTGGGTTCCCCCATTCGGATATCTCCGGATCATAGCTTACTTACAGCTCCCCGAAGCTTTTCGTAGTTTGTCACGTCCTTCATCGGCTTCTAGTGCCTAGGCATTCACCGTGCGCCCTTTTCTACTTGACCTTACTCAAGTTCTTTTCTCTCTTCTCGGTCGCTCTACAATCTGTTCAATGATTGTCTCGGTTTTTGCTTGGTTTGTATTCAGTTTTCAACGTACTATCTCTTTTGGATCTCTTTTCGAAATCCAATGGAGGCTAACGGGTTCGAACCGATGACCTCCTGCGTGCAAAGCAGGTGCTCTCCCAACTGAGCTAAGCCCCCAAAATATTTAATTATTAGACAGACATAACTTTAACTCATTTCGGTTGTTATGTCAATGGGCCTAAATGGGCTTGAACCATCGACCTCACGCTTATCAGGCGTGCGCTCTAAACCAGCTGAGCTATAGGCCCGACTAACGCTTCTTTTCTTGAGGTATTACCCTCAAAACTAAACAAAGTTTCTTTAGTGTGCTTCCGTTTGCCGTTTGCGACTTCTTTTAGTATTTCTACTCTCCGTCGCTTTGGCTTCCTTAGAAAGGAGGTGATCCAGCCGCAGGTTCTCCTACGGCTACCTTGTTACGACTTCACCCCAGTCATCTGCCCTGCCTTAGACGGCTCCTTCCACATAAGTGGTTAGGCCACCGGCTTCGGGCATTGCAGACTTCCATGGTGTGACGGGCGGTGTGTACAAGGCCCGGGAACGTATTCACCGCGGCGTGCTGATCCGCGATTACTAGCGATTCCAGCTTCGTACAGTCGAGTTGCAGACTGCAGTCCGAACTGAGAACAGCTTTAAGAGATCCGCTTGCCTTCGCAGGCTCGCTTCTCGTTGTACTGCCCATTGTAGCACGTGTGTAGCCCAGGTCATAAGGGGCATGATGACTTGACGTCATCCCCACCTTCCTCCGGTTTGTCACCGGCAGTCTCATTAGAGTGCCCAACTTAATGCTGGCAACTAATAACAAGGGTTGCGCTCGTTGCGGGACTTAACCCAACATCTCACGACACGAGCTGACGACAGCCATGCACCACCTGTCTTAGCGTCCCCGAAGGGAACTCCTAATCTCTTAGGATGGCACTAGATGTCAAGACCTGGTAAGGTTCTTCGCGTTGCTTCGAATTAAACCACATGCTCCACCGCTTGTGCGGGCCCCCGTCAATTCCTTTGAGTTTCAACCTTGCGGTCGTACTCCCCAGGCGGAGTGCTTAATGCGTTAGCTGCAGCACTGAGAGGCGGAAACCTCCCAACACTTAGCACTCATCGTTTACGGCATGGACTACCAGGGTATCTAATCCTGTTCGCTACCCATGCTTTCGAGCCTCAGCGTCAGTTACAGACCAGAGAGCCGCCTTCGCCACTGGTGTTCTTCCATATATCTACGCATTCCACCGCTACACATGGAGTTCCACTCTCCTCTTCTGCACTCAAGAAACACAGTTTCCGATGCAATTCCTCGGTTAAGCCGGGGGCTTTCACATCAGACTTATCTTTCCGCCTGCGCTCGCTTTACGCCCAATAAATCCGGACAACGCTTGCCACCTACGTATTACCGCGGCTGCTGGCACGTAGTTAGCCGTGACTTTCTGGTTGATTACCGTCAAATAGGGGCCAGTTACTACCTCTATCCTTCTTCACCAACAACAGAGCTTTACGATCCGAAAACCTTCTTCACTCACGCGGCGTTGCTCCATCAGGCTTTCGCCCATTGTGGAAGATTCCCTACTGCTGCCTCCCGTAGGAGTTTGGGCCGTGTCTCAGTCCCAATGTGGCCGATCAGTCTCTCAACTCGGCTATGCATCGTCGCCTTGGTAAGCCGTTACCTTACCAACTAGCTAATGCACCGCGGGTCCATCCTTTAGCGACAGCTTACGCCGCCTTTTAAGCAATAGCCATGCAGCTATTGTTGTTATCCGGTATTAGCACCTGTTTCCAAGTGGTATCCCAGACTTTAGGGCAGGTTACCCACGTGTTACTCACCCATCCGCCGCTCGCGTTCCCAGCGTCATCACCGAAGTGAATCTGCTGGTTCAGCTCGCTCGACTTGCATGTATTAGGCACGCCGCCAGCGTTCGTCCTGAGCCAGGATCAAACTCTCATTTTTTAAAAGTTTGAATGATTGCTCATTCCTTTTTTAAGATCTTTGTCTCAAAATTTATTGCTTGCGAATTGACTTCGCTCTTTGTTTGGGTTTTTACACCCGCACACTTTAGCGAAACTTTGTTCAGTTTTCAAGGTACTACCTCTGCCTGATCTTTTACATCAGACAGCTTTTATATTATATCAAATTCGTTTGTCCTTTGTCAAGAACTTTTTTGAATTTATTTTTTCGCCTTCAAGTTCTTAACTTGACGACAGTTAAATATATTACCAGAAGTTTTTCTCTCTTGCAAGCTTTTTTTGAAATATTTTTTTATTTCTTTTTGCTTGTCTGCTTCTGTTTCGCTTTCTCTCAAAAGCGACTTTATTAATATACCTGATTTATTCTTTTTTGGCAAGTCCTTTTTGATAAAAAAATAAAGTTATTGAAAAAATTTCAATAACTTTACTTCAATTACTCTATTTGCGATCTTCTGGATGCTCGATCTCTCTTAGACTTCTACGAAATTCTTTAAAAATAGTTTGTGGATCTTCTTTAAAATCATGACTAATCCAAACTTGAATTCGTGAACAAATATGACTCGAACAATCATCAATCGCTTTAACATAAAAAGGTCCTCGGGGACGCATATAATCCTCTAATCCTTCAAAAAGAGTCTTTTTAAGACTTTGGTAGGCATTAATTTTTCTTTCTACTTCTCCTACTTTTCTTCCTTTTGAAATCAACATGAATAAATTAGCATAATAAATTTTGTTATCATGTAATTCAACGAGAACATCGTAAACTAATTGTTCAATATTTTTATTATAAGTTCTCAAAATATAACGCAATTTTTTGTTTAAAACAAGAGTAACAAAATTTGCCATTGTACCATAACGTCGTTGAAATTCATTTTGTGAAGTTCCTGCCAAGCTACATAAGCGAGTAATTGTAAATTTATCTATTTTCTTAACATCCAACTTCTTCTTCAATATAATTTCATATTTTATCATATTCTAATTCTTCCCTTCTTTCTATAACTATAACGTTTTAATAATTGGTTTATTAATTATAATTTATTGTATATATATTTTTAACAAACCTATAAAACTATACCAGGTTAGACTAAAATATACAATTTAAATATCTAAAAATATTAAAAATATTTATTTTTTATAAGTAAAAATAAAACGAGCATCCCTATCTTGGATGCTCGTCTCACTAAACTCGATATTTACGACGTAATTCACGATCTTGATCTCGCTTCTTGATCGTTTCACGCTTATCATATTCTTTTTTACCTTGCCCAATACCAATTAAAACTTTAGCAAAACCATGCTTTAAATAGACCTTAAGAGGGATAATGGCAATTCCTCTCTCAGATTGGGCTTTTTCTAAATGTCTAATTTCTTTTTTATGTAAAAGCAAGCGCCTGCTTCTTAAAGGATCATGATTATAACGATTTCCTTCTTTATATTCACTAATATGAACATTTTCTAAAAAAGCAGAACCATCAATAATTTGCACGTACCCATCTCGCAAACTGATTCGGCGTGCACGAATTGATTTAATTTCTGTTCCCGTTAAAGCAATTCCCGCTTCAAAAGTATCCTTTATGAAATAATCATGTCTTGCTTTTTTATTTTGAGCAATTAGATTTTCCTGTTTTTCTTTCATAAAATCCAGTCCTAGTGTTTTCTAGCTCCCACATGAACGTTATTTTGGGCACGTCCACGATATTGCCCATGTCCATTATTACGACGCCCATGATCATTTCTGAAGCCGCGATTTCCATGACGCTTATTATTCATTCCGCGATCATGATGCGCATGTTTTGGAGCATTAGGATCATAAATCTCAAAGTCTAATTGATGTTGTTCCACATTTGCATTAATCAAAGTAACTTTTATTGGCATCCCTATCTTGAATTGTTTATGGGTACCACGTCCAGTTAAAGTCAAAGTTTTTTCATTAAAACTGTAGAAATCATCAGTCAAATTAGAAATGTGGATTAAGCCTTCAACTGTATTTGGAAGTTGAATAAACATACCAAAACTAGTTACTGATGAAACCACCGCATCAAAATGTTGACCCACTTGATCTGCCATGTATTCAGTCATCTTCAAGTCATTTACTTCACGTTCAGTATCAATTGAACGTCGTTCTTGAGTTGAAGTTTGTTCAGCAACTTCTGGCAATTGACTGGCAAAATGCTTTTGAGTTTCTTCACTCTTATTATCTGCATAAGAATGAATCATTCGGTGAACCATTAGGTCAGAATACCGACGAATTGGTGAAGTAAAGTGAGTGTAATACTTTGCTGCCAAACCAAAGTGACCCAAAGCTTCATCTGAATAATGGGCTTGCTTTAAGCTTCTAAGCATCATCATCTGAACAACTGCTTCTTCCGGAGTTCCTTCAGTCTTAGAAACCACTTTTTGTAAATCAATAGGCTTAACATCGTTTGGATCAGCATTTACGTTTAATCCAAAGGCACTGCAGAATTCAAAGAAACTAGTAATTCTTTCAGCATCTGGAGTTTCGTGAACACGGTATAAGAATGGTAAATTCTTCTTGTAATAGTCTTCGGCCACAGTTTCATTAGCCATCAACATGAAAGATTCAATCATCTTTTCAGCGGTTCCACGTTCATGTAAAACAATATCAGTTGGCTTACCTTTATCATCAACTACAATTTTTGCTTCTGGTTCTTCAAAATCAATAGCTCCACGTTGATGACGCTTCTTGTAAAGAATATTATGCAAATCAGCCATATCTTCAAGCATTGGACGCAATTTTACATATTTATCTTCTAAGCCATCCATTTCACCCTTTAAAGTCTTATTAACCTTGTTGTAAGTCATACGGCCATGTGAGCGCATCACAGATGGATGAATACTGTAGTTTACTCGTTTACCTTCTGGCGTGATTTCCATATCACAAGAAAGTACCAAACGCTCCACACCTTCATTTAAAGAACAAATACCATTTGATAAACGGAATGGAAGCATTGGAATAACGCGATCTACCAAGTAAGTACTGTTTCCTCTAGCAAAAGCTTCCTTATCAAGAGGGGTGTTTTCAGTAACATAGTGAGAAACATCTGCAATGTGAACACCTAAGTGATAATTTCCATTAGGAAGTTTCCAAACTACTACAGCGTCGTCAAAGTCCTTTGAATCGTCCCCATCAATAGTTACTGCAGGTTGATCAGTGATATCAACTCTGCCTTTTTTATCTTCTTCAGTAACATGATCAGGAATTGCATTAGCTTGAGCCATTGCATCTTCAGGCCATTCTGTTTTAACATCATGTGCGGCAACAATTGACATGATATCAACACCTGGATCATTCTTATTACCAATTACTTCGGTAACTGCACCAGTCATTGATTCTGGGTATTCTTTGTTAGGATAATCTTTAATAGATACCTTTACCATGTCTCCCATTTGAGGAGTAATTCCATTTTCAGAAATATATACACGATACCGGTGAAGCTTTTTATCGTTACTTAAAACATAGCCAATAAAGTGACTCTTCTTTACTTGTTCATCAGTCAGAGGATGAAATTCACCAACTAAAGTCTCTAAGCCATGTTCAACGATTTCTTCAATTCGACCTTCAGGTCCCTTACCATTCCAAGGATTTCCCCCAGCAGTAATTTTAACCTTTACACGGTCACCATTAACTGCATAATCAGTGTAATCACTTGAAACAAAGACATCTTCAGCATTTTCATCGTCTAAACGAACAAAGCCAAATCCTTTATCATTGGCCTTAAATTCACCTTCAACAACAGTATTTTCTTTTGCCAATTGATATTGACCCTTACCGTCCGTAATGATCTTTTTTTCGTGTTCCAACACAGATAGAGCTTTGATAATATCACTAAAACTACCTAAGCGATCACGTCGACTCATTTTTTCTACTTGATCTACCCGATATTGTTTTTGAGGATCATGGCGAAAAATTTCTAATACACCGGCCAAAGTTTTATTGTTTTGTGCCATATCGTTAATCTCCGTTTCTTATTAAAAATATAAAAAAGCCTCCCATACATTTTGATCGGGAGGTTACAAACATTATTATTTTGAAGATAAATATGCTAATACAATAGCGAATACGAAAAATAGCACCAACAACACTGAAGTTACTTTTTCCATAAATGCTTCAAAACCACGTTTTTTGGTTTGACCACTAAAAACTGCACCGCCAGAAAGGGCATTTAATGCATCTTGTTGTTTTTGCGGCTGCATCATCGTTGCGATGACGATTAAGATTGAAACAATAATTAGTAGCGTCATAAATAAATTGTACAATGCGCTGCCTCCAATACACAGATACGATTACTGAACAATTTTATCACAAAATCAATTATTTTGCAGATTTATTTTTTAACTCCGGCGCGTCAGTCTTAAATTTCGACTGAGTTGTCTTCTTATGATTTTTATACCATAAGGAAGTTTTATTGCTTGATGAATCAAGCTTCTTCAATGCAACCTCTTTATTATAATCATAATCACTTGGCTTCACCTTTTCAAACCAAACGGGTTTATAAAAGCGAAGGAGGTTCCCATCAATCACTCTATCAGAAAGGGAAAGTTGAGTAGTGACCTGATTAGAAAGTGAGGATAATTTTGTCCTTAACTTTTTATCAGGATCAACAATCTTTTTCCCTGTTTTGGTGTAGTAATAACTACCTGACACTTTTGCATATTCAGGCGTAATAAAGTCACCATTTCTTTGTGCTACTAATTGCGGTGCATCTTTACTTAAAAGGTCATGACCAAATTGGATAGTATCTTGATTTTTAATTCCTAATAAATTAAGCAAAGTTGGCAAAACGTCAATTTCTCCACCATAAGTTGGATCAATTTTACCTTTAAGTCCCTTCATATGGAACATTAAAGGTACTCTTTGAAATTGTAAATTATCAAAGTCATTAAAACTTTCCTTCTTAAGTAGTTGGGCGCTGGCCTTATGGTGATTTCCAGAAATACCGTAGTGATCTCCATAGAACATAATTAAAGTGTTCTTATCAAGACCTGTTTTATGCATCCATTTCATTAATTCGCCAATAGCTTGATCTAAGTAGTGCGCCGTTTGAACATAACCATCAACAGTTTCGTCATTAGTATCAGTCTTTGAAATTGTCTGATTTTTCTTGTCAATTTGATATGGATAGTGATTAGTTACTGTAATCATCTTCAAATAAAATGGTTGCGGTAATTTTTCAATATACTTAATTGATTGATCAAAGAAAATCTTATCTTTTAAACCATAGCCGATATAGTAATCGGGTTTATTTACATAATAAGACAATGGCATGAAGTATTGATAACCAAATGACTTATAAGCATTGTTTCGATTCCAAAACGAGCCGGCTCCTCCGTGCATCACAGCTGTAGTATAACCTGCTTTTTGGCTCAAAATTGCAGGAGCACTCTCAAAAGTATTAGAAGTACCATAACTTGACATAGCTGAGCCTGATTGGAGTCCATAGAGAGAATTTTCCAACATCATTTCAGCATCAGATGTTTTTCCCTGGCCAACTTGATTAAAGAAATTATCAAAGCTAATTGTATCTTTAGCATGATAAATCTTATTTAAGTTAGGAGTTACTTCTTTTCCCTTCCATTTATATCCAATTAAAAATTGTTGGAAACTTTCCAAGTGAATGACTAAGACATTTTTACCTTTAGCAACTCCAGTATATTCTGGATTAGGTTTAACATAATTGGCTTTTAAATACTTTCGAACTGATTTAATGTCTGAAACATTGGCTTTAGCCATTTGTGCACTAGTTTGAGCTGTTTTAAACCCATCATAAATTGCATACTCGTTCATCCCTAAATACTTAACAATATAATTATTGTCAAAAGTCCTAGTCAAAAGTCCTGAACGATCATGCTGTGCCATCAACAAATTAAATCCCATAAAAGAAAGAGCCAAAACTTCAATTAAACTTGTTACTTTAAGTTTTAAAGGTCTAATATCGATTTTTATTAATTTTGTAGCAAGTAAAATTACTACAATCAACACATCAATAAACGCTAAAAAATCAGAAGGTTTTGTAATGCCAACAATACTTTTCCCTAAATTATCTGCTGTAGAACCAGATGTTTTGATGATAGAAAGTGATAAGAAATTGGAAAATTCCCGATAGTATAAAATATTTGCAAATAGCCAAATACTTAAAAGCAAGTCGATGATAATAATGATCCAATATGACTTTCTTCCTTTAAAAAATAATCCGATTCCTAATAAAAGCATCCCGGCTGGTAATGGATTAATTAGCAATAAAAAATTCTGCATTGGGCCAACTGCACCCAAGTTAAATTTATTGACGTATATCCAGTAAGTCTTTAGCCAAAATAAAATTAAAACCAGGGTAAAGAATCCTAGTTTTGTACGGGTTAACCACTGGACAAATCTATTGTTGGACATTATATCCCCCTTTTCTTCGTTAATTAATCTTACTACTGGTAAATTATCTAGACATCTGTTTTTAGTAAAAATTAATCATTTTCAGGTCCCTTGATTTTCTTAGGTTTAAATATCCAACCAAAAATACCTAGGATCATACCAAAGAAATAGGTTGCAAATCTCCATAAAAACATCCCTAAAACCAACAATCCATGGGAAGAAACGAATGTAGCAAATAAAGTTTGAAAACTGTATTCAGCTCCTCCAGACGCACCTGGAATTGGAATAATCGCCATAAACATAATGATCATAATATTCATTTGTGTAACAGCTATCCAAGAAGCATGGACGTTTAATGCGAGTAAAACCATATAAGGAATTGAATAAAAAATTAATAACTGTAATAAAGTCAAAATAGTAGCGACAAGAAGCTTTTTCTTTTCTTTTTTTAACTTTTGACTCTCAGCATAAAAAGTTTCAATTTTTTCCATAGTAGCCTGACGCCATTTTTCAACCCGCTCTTCTTTCATAAACTTAGCTAAAACGTTCATTACCCAGTTTGTAGCTTTTTTTGTCCACTTGTAAGCAAACATTATTGCCAATAAAAATAAGGTTGAACCTACATGAATCAATAAACCAATCACAATAAAAATTGCCAAACCAGAAAAACTAGTCGCCACCATATGAAACCCAAAGAGGATAGTTAGAACATAGGCAATAAAAACAGCTACTTGGTAGATGATAAATTTCATCAAAAGAAGTGAAGTAGCTCTTCCTCCTTCAATTCCCATTTGAATCATGGCCGCAAGTTGTGCTGGTTGTCCCCCTGTCGACATGGGAGTAATGGCATTAAACAAAGCTTGAATAATTGGAATTCTAAAAAACGACCACTTGCTTCTTCTAGGCTCATTTTTTCGATGGGCTAAAACTGCAATGATAGATGCTTCACACACATAAGACAAAATCATCAAAACGAAAATCAAAACAAAAGCAACTATATTTATATTTTGAGCCGCTTTGACTAATTCATTGATTGGTGTAGTTTTCAGATCGCTATAAAGTACAAAGGCGCTGATTGCTAATACAACCAGTATGCCCCATAAATGTTTTTTATTCATTAACGAATTTGACCTAACTTTCTACCTAGATCATATTGTTCGTGATAAAAGTCACTCCAAATATTAGTTAAATTGTCTTCAGAATATTCATCACTAGCTTTTAAAGAAAGATCGCTATATTTCTTCAAAACAGCTGGATTATTGATCACATGCTTTAACACTTGATCCATTTCCTCAAAATTCTTTCCACTCATATAGTAGCCATCAATAATCGCCTTATAAAGATCTAAATCTCTTAAAAGAACCGGTGTCCCACAACTAAAGGCTTCTAGAACTGACATTGGGAAGAGTTCATCGTAGGAAGGGAGAACAAATAAATCTGCCATATTTAAATAATCTACCAATTTCTCACGATTCACAATTCCTGTAAATTTCAAATTCTTAGGAGGATTATCTACTAATTTTTTATAGTGATCATACCCATCCGTGATTTTACCAAAAGAAAATCCTCCGGCCCAAATAAATTGAATATCTGGATTAGCTTTAGCCATTTTAGCAAAGTCATCTACACCTTTACGCTCTTGAACTTGGCCGTCTCCAAAAACCACAAACTTATCTAATGGAATTCCTAATTCATGTCGGAATGCATTCTTAGCTACTTGATTTTTAGGATAAAATTCACTTTTAGAAACAAAATTAGGAATATAACGAACTTTTTTAGGATTAATTCCATATTCAGCCAACTTATCAATAAAAATTGGATTGACTACTACAATTTGATCCATCCGCTTATAAAAATCAATTACATAATTATAAAAGACATCTTTAGCCACTTTAGGCAATTTAATTGATCCTTCAAGGGTGTCAGGCAAAAAGTGAACATAGCCTATTTTACGCCCGCGGGCTCGAGAAAAGCTATTAGCGTAATATGTAGGATTAATTGTATGATAGTGAGTCAGATCACTACTACCATATTTATTTACCGTAACATAAAATTCATCTACTAATCTTTTTCTCAACAGCCCCGTTAATTCATTATAAGCAGATCCAACTCCTTGTCCTTTAACGGAATCAGCTTGGGAGAACATATTAATTCTAATCATTTAATTCCTCTTCGTGTTCTATTTGATATTTATTAATTACTTCTTGATAGAAATCATACACTTCTAATCCAAAATGCTTAGCTGAAACTTGATCCATTTTGTTTTCTAATTTATCCTGAGGAATTTTAATTTTCCCCTGCCGTAAATACCATAAAATATCAGCTAACATTTCTTTTTTAGTAGTAAAAATTTTACCGTACATTTCATCATCAAAAACGCGCTCAGTATAATCAGTATCATATACTACACACTGAGTACCTGCTGCTAATGCTTCGATATATGTCAATCCCTGAGTTTCAGTATCACTGGCCGACACAAATAAATCTGCCATTTTATAATAATTACCCACATCTTCATGAGCAATTGCTCCTGTAAAAATGACATAATCTTCTAAAGTTAAGCGTTCAACGTGTTCTTTTAACATTTTTACATCAGGACCATCGCCTGCAATTACTAATTTAACTTTAGGAAATTCTTCAATGATATCTGGCATCACATCAAGGATATGATCAATCTTTTTTTCTGCTGCAATTCTACTTAAAGTTAAAATTACAGGTGCATCTTTATCTATATCGAGCTCAGCACGAATATCGCAATTATCAGCCTCATTCATGCTTTTTATGTCAACCCCGGTAGGGATGACTCTAATAGGAATTTTCACCCCATAACGTTCTAATAACGCTTCTACACGTTCACTGGGTGCAATCACTCCATCCATATTCTTTAAATACCCACGTGTAAATTGTTTTACATGATATGGACGCAATAAATGACCATTTAAAACATAATGTAAGTAATCTTCATACATAGTGTGATAAGTATGAATTGCTGGAATTTTTAACTGATGGGCAACATATTTTCCCATTGTCCCTAAGGCAAATTCAGTTTGAGTATGAACTATATCCAGCTTAACTTCTTTAGCTACTTTTGTTGCTTCAAAAAAACCCCTAAATGCAATCCTTCTATCTGTAAAAGAAACAAATGGAATACTACTAAAACGGAAAACGTTAGGTTCTATTGTTCCTTTCTTAATATGCGGGTCAGTTGTCGTAAAAATAAATACATTGTGCCCCTGCTCTTCTAGCGCATCCTTTAAAGTTTTAATGGACGTAGCTACACCGCTAAGTTGAGGGAAATATGTATCGGTAAAAAGACCAATATTCATTTAAATACCTCCATATAATAGGTATTATAGAGATTAGACAAAACATGTGCAATTTTTAATTGAAAATATAGAAAAAATATTATAAAAACAAAAAAGCAGCTCACCTTCCGTGAACTGCTTAATATATAGCGGTGATCGGGGTCGAACCGATACGTCCAAAATGGACACCAGATTTTGAGTCTGACGCGTCTGCCAATTCCGCCACACCGCCATAATCTTTTTTAATAGCAATTTAGCCTAAAAGGCGGAGGTCGGACTCGAACCGACGATTAAGGTTTTGCAGACCTCTGCCTTACCACTTGGCTACACCGCCATCAGTTACATATTTTGTTAATAGATTGGGATAGCTGGATTCGAACCAGCGCATGTTAGAGTCAAAGTCTAATGCCTTACCACTTGGCTATATCCCAATGCTAGGGCGGAATATGGGATTCGAACCCATGTATGCCGGATCCACAAACCGGTGTGTTAACCCCTTCACCAATTCCGCCATGAGTTTAAACAGGGATAGTAGGAATTGAACCCACATCAGCGGTTTTGGAGACCGATGTACTACCATTATACGATATCCCTATTAAATGGAGGAGGGTGGATTCGAACCGCCGAACTCAGAGAGAGCGGTTTTACAGACCGCCGCGTTTAGCCACTTCGCTACTCCTCCAGGCTGATGGCGCGGGACGGAATCGAACCGCCGACACAAGGAGCTTCAATCCTTTGCTCTACCAACTGAGCTACCGAGCCATCTTACGGTCCATGTGGGATTTGAACCCACGATCTCCTCCGTGACAGGGAGGCGAGATAAACCACTGCTCCAATGGACCAAATTGCGGGAGCTGGATTTGAACCAACGACCTTCGGGTTATGAGCCCGACGAGCTACCAGACTGCTCCATCCCGCGATGTTTAAGGAGGATGTGGGATTTGAACCCACGCACGAGCATAAACCCGTCTGACGGTTTTCAAAACCGTTCCCTTAAGCCACTTGGGTAATCCTCCATCGTGAAATTAAAGTACCAATATAATTATTTAGTTGGTAATGACCCGTACGGGATTTGAACCCATGTTACGGCCGTGAAAGGGCCGTGTCTTAACCACTTGACCAACGGGTCATGCTTGTCGCTTACTAACGCAAGGCACTTAATTATGTTAACTCAACTTCCAAACTTTGTCAACAACTTTTTTCATTTAATTTGTTGAACTTTTTAAAAGTTCTGTGCCACAAGACGTATTTAATAATACCTAAAATACTCAGAAGATGCAAGTAAAAATTTGATTTTTTTTGAGATTTTTTCTTAATAACGCGCTAACCCTTGATATATCAGCACTCTATCCTCTGCTTTTTAATTCTTTTTCCCATTCTTTATGGCGTAAAAATATCACATAACCATAAAAAGTATTAATGATTGAAAGTAAAAATGCTGCTACGAGCAAAGTTCTAATCCCCAAAATTTTTTGAATTAAGGCAGATATTATTGCTCCACTCATAAACGCTCCCACTAAAATAGAATAATTTTCCGCAGGCGCCTTTTGATCAATATTTTTATCAAAATAAAATTTACTCCACGCTAAGACTGATTTTTTTAAGTTCCCTGAAGTGAATGCATTACTATAACCTAAACCTTCAATTTTACTAAAAGCGCCACTTTGCATTGCTAACCCTACAGCTAACAGTGGCACAATATAATAATTCGGTACTGAATGAGGTAAAAAGCTCACTACCACGCAAATAATAATAATCGGGATCATTTCAAAAATCCGCCAATAATGGCTTTGTGAGTGCTTATGAATAAGAGTAACGATAATTAACCCTAAGATAAAGGATAAAATGGTTGAAAGCCTATTTAGCATTCCTGTCACATTTCCATTTGCTACAGAAGCACTAAAAAAGATAATATTTCCAGTTTGACCCGCAGCCAAAGTTTGTCCACGTTGAATAAAAGTGTAAGCATCAATAAATCCTCCACAAAACGTTAAAGCTGCTGCCATTTCTTTAGCTTGTTCAATATTCTTTCTGTGAAGTAAATCATTAAAAACCATTATAAAGTTCTCCATAAAATAAAAAGGATAATTCAACATCATTTTTATAATACGAAGGAATCACCCCCTATTCAAGTCCCCTATCCCCTTTAACAAATTATTTGCCTTTAAAGGGCCTTAAAATCACTTCAGAGGCCTTTTTAATTAAGAATTGTCTTCTCCCCTTCCATGAGCTTTTAAATTATATATAGATAAATTTACTTTACTTCATCTCCATCCTCTAGAATTATTTTAGAATAAGGGATTGGTATTTATTTTCCAGATAGTAACCCGTTGCTTCTTGCGATTTTCAACTATATCCTCTGTTTTTAAAAAAGAAAAAATAATAAAACAAAAAAGCTTTGATATCAAATTTAAATCAATTTAATATCAAAGCTTTTCTTACATTAATTACGGAGTAGGAGAGATTCGAACCCTCGCGCCGGAAACCCGACCTACACCCTTAGCAGGGGCGCCTCTTCAGCCACTTGAGTACTACTCCAATATGGGCCTAAATGGACTTGAACCATCGACCTCACGCTTATCAGGCGTGCGCTCTAAACCAGCTGAGCTATAGGCCCAAAAAGCGGGTAACGAGAATCGGACTCGCGACTAAAGCTTGGAAGGCTTTCGTTTTACCACTAAACTATACCCGCAAAACTATAAAAAAACGAATGGCGCGGGACGGAATCGAACCGCCGACACAAGGAGCTTCAATCCTTTGCTCTACCAACTGAGCTACCGAGCCATCTTACGGTCCATGTGGGATTTGAACCCACGATCTCCTCCGTGACAGGGAGGCGAGATAAACCACTGCTCCAATGGACCAAATTGCGGGAGCTGGATTTGAACCAACGATCTTCGGGTTATGAGCCCGACGAGCTACCAGACTGCTCCATCCCGCGATGAAAACAAATGTAAGTTTTAAGTCATTATGGACCTTGTAGGACTCGAACCTACGACAGGACGGTTATGAGCCGTCTGCTCTAACCAACTGAGCTAAAGGTCCAAGCTTACATATAGCGGCGGGGGGGATCGAACCCTCGACCTCCCGGGTATGAACCGGACGCTCTAGCCAGCTGAGCTACACCGCCAAAAAACTGTAACCATTAGATTACAATCGGGAAGACAGGATTCGAACCTGCGACCCCCTGGTCCCAAACCAGGTGCTCTACCAAACTGAGCCACTTCCCGCTCTATGCGCCCTGAAGGATTTGAACCTTCAACCTTCTGATTCGTAGTCAGACACTCTATCCAGTTGCGCTAAGGGCGCATCATTAAATGCCGAGGACCGGAGTCGAACCGGTACGGTTGAAACCAACCGCGGGATTTTAAGTCCCGTGCGTCTGCCAATTCCGCCACCCCGGCGTATTTAATGAAAGCGGAAGACGGGATTCGAACCCGCGACCCCCACCATGGCAAGGTGATGTTCTACCACTGAACTACTTCCGCATAATATATAATGCCGATTATACGACTTGAACGTACGACCCCCTGTTTACAAGACAGATGCTCTACCAACTGAGCTAAATCGGCATAAATTGTCAATATGTGGTTGGCAATACGGGTGGTGGGACTTGAACCCACACGTCCGAAAACACTAGAACCTAAATCTAGCGCGTCTGCCAATTCCGCCACACCCGCAAATATAGGGTCATGAGCCGTGAGGGACTTGAACCCTCGACCCACGGATTAAAAGTCCGTTGCTCTACCAACTGAGCTAACGACTCGATGGAGGATACAGGGCTCGAACCTGTGACCTCCTGCTTGTAAGGCAGATGCTCTCCCAGCTGAGCTAATCCTCCATGAGCACGGCAGTTGCCTACCCTCGCAGGCAGTTGCCCACCAACTACTCTCGGCGTTAAGAAGCTTAACTTCTGTGTTCGGCATGGGAACAGGTGTATCCTTCTTGCTATCGCCACCGCACTCTTTTTTGAGCTACTACGCTCAAAACTAAATACATTCCTCGCAAAAACCGTTTCGATTGCTTCGCTTTGGTCAAGTCCTCGACTGATTAGTACTGGTCCGCTCCAAGTATCACTACTCTTCCACTTCCAGCCTATCTACCTCATAGTCTCTGAGGTGTCTTACTGCTTACGCATGGGAAATCTCATCTTGAGGGGGGCTTCGCACTTAGATGCTTTCAGCGCTTATCCCTTCCGCACATAGCTACCCAGCGATGCCTTTGGCAAGACAACTGGTACACCAGCGGTGCGTCCATCCCGGTCCTCTCGTACTAAGGACAGCTCCTCTCAAATTTCCTGCGCCCACGACGGATAGGGACCGAACTGTCTCACGACGTTCTGAACCCAGCTCGCGTGCCGCTTTAATGGGCGAACAGCCCAACCCTTGGGACCGACTTCAGCCCCAGGATGCGACGAGCCGACATCGAGGTGCCAAACCTCCCCGTCGATGTGAACTCTTGGGGGAGATAAGCCTGTTATCCCCAGGGTAGCTTTTATCCGTTGAGTGATGGCCCTTCCATACGGTACCACCAGATCACTAAGCCCGACTTTCGTCCCTGCTCGAGATGTATCTCTCGCAGTCAAGCTCCCTTATACCTTTACACTCTGCGAATGATTTCCAACCATTCTGAGGGAACCTTTGGGCGCCTCCGTTACACTTTAGGAGGCGACCGCCCCAGTCAAACTGCCCACCTGACACTGTCCCTGGCCTGGCTTACAGGCCGAGGTTAGAGCATCCTTCAAACAAGGGTAGTATCCCAACATTGCCTCCGGTAAGACTAGCGTCCTACTTTCTCTGGCTCCTACCTATCCTGTACATGTTTAAAAGATACTCAATATCAAGCTACAGTGAAGCTCCATGGGGTCTTTCCGTCCTGTCGCGGGTAACCCGCATCTTCACGGGTATTATAATTTCACCGAGTCTCTCGTTGAGACAGTGCCCAAATCATTACACCTTTCGTGCAGGTCGGAACTTACCCGACAAGGAATTTCGCTACCTTAGGACCGTTATAGTTACGGCCGCCGTTTACTGGGGCTTCAATTCGAACCTTCGCTTACGCTAAGCTCTCCTCTTAACCTTCCAGCACCGGGCAGGTGTCAGCCCCTATACGTCGTCTTACGACTTTGCAGAGACCTGTGTTTTTGATAAACAGTTGTTTGGGCCTATTCACTGCGGCTGATCTTGCGATCAGCACCCCTTCTCCCGAAGTTACGGGGTCATTTTGCCGAGTTCCTTAACGAGAGTTCTCTCGCTCACCTTAGTGTTCTCCACTCGACTACCTGTGTCGGTTTGCGGTACGGGTACGTTCTCTCTGGCTAGAAGCTTTTCTTGGCAGTGTGACATCAGCACCTTCGCTACTTTAGTTCGCTCCTCGTCGCGCCTTGCCTTCATCAAGAGCAAGCATTTGACTCACTCTCTGGCTTGACGCTTAAACATGGCTTCCGGCGCCATGCGTGCTTAGCCTCCTGCGTCCCTCCTTCGCTCATAACGATTAAACGCAGTACAGGAATATCTACCTGTTGTCCATCGACTACGCCTCTCGGCCTCGTCTTAGGTCCCGACTTACCCTGGGCGGACGAGCCTGCCCCAGGAAACCTTAGTCTTTCGGCGGATAGGATTCTCACCTATCTTTCGCTACTCATACCGGCATTCTCACTTCTAAGCGCTCCATCAGTCCTCTCGATCTGACTTCGCCGCACTTAGAACGCTCTCCTACCACGTGCTCTTTAAAACACATCCACAGTTTCGGTACTATGCTTAGCCCCGGTAAATTTTCGGCGCAGCGCCACTCGACTAGTGAGCTATTACGCACTCTTTGAATGATGGCTGCTTCTGAGCCAACGTCCTAGTTGTCTACGCAACTCCACATCCTTTTCCACTTAGCATAGATTTGGGGACCTTAACTGGTGATCTGGGCTGTTTCCCTTTCGACTACGGATCTTATCACTCGCAGTCTGACTCCCGTGTATAGATATCTGGAATTCGTAGTTTATCTGGATTCAGTAACCCCTGACGGGCCCCTAGTCCAAACAGAGCTCTACCTCCATTATCCTCTACCACGAGGCTAGCCCTAAAGCTATTTCGGAGAGAACCAGCTATCTCCAAGTTCGTTTGGAATTTCACCGCTACCCACAGCTCATCCCCGCAATTTTTAACTTACGTGGGTTCGGTCCTCCAGCGCGTTTTACCACGCCTTCAACCTGGCCATGGGTAGGTCACTTGGTTTCGGGTCTACGTCATACAACTTTTCGCCCTATTCAGACTCGCTTTCGCTCCGGCTCCGTCTTTTCTGACTTAACCTCGCTATATAACGTAACTCGCCGGTTCATTCTACAAAAGGCACGCCATTACACTTGAATGTGCTCTGACTATTTGTAGGCACACGGTTTCAGGTTCTCTTTCACTCCCCTTCCGGGGTTCTTTTCACCTTTCCCTCACGGTACTGGTTCACTATCGGTCACTAGTTAGTATTTAGCCTTGCGAGATGGTCCTCGCAGATTCAACCGGGATTCCTCGTGTCCCGGCCTACTCAGGATTCTGCTAGCTGCTCTTGCAATTTCGCTTACGGGGCTCTCACCCTCTCTGGCTTACCTTCCCAGATAATTCTGCTATCGCTTAAGCTCACATGTCGCAGTCCTACAACCCCAGATGATAAATCATCTGGTTTGGGCTCTTTCCTCTTCGCTCGCCGCTACTAAGGAAATCGATCTTTCTTTCTCTTCCTGCAGCTACTTAGATGTTTCAGTTCACTGCGTCTTCCTTCATATATCTTAACAATACATGATAGTGCATCGCTGCACTGGGTTCCCCCATTCGGATATCTCCGGATCATAGCTTACTTACAGCTCCCCGAAGCTTTTCGTAGTTTGTCACGTCCTTCATCGGCTTCTAGTGCCTAGGCATTCACCGTGCGCCCTTTTCTACTTGACCTTACTCAAGTTCTTTTCTCTCTTCTCGGTCGCTCTACAATCTGTTCAATGATTGTCTCGGTTTTTGCTTGGTTTGTATTCAGTTTTCAACGTACTATCTCTTTTGGATCTCTTTTCGAAATCCAATGGAGGCTAACGGGTTCGAACCGATGACCTCCTGCGTGCAAAGCAGGTGCTCTCCCAACTGAGCTAAGCCCCCAAAATATTTAATTATTAGACAGACATAACTTTAACTCATTTCGGTTGTTATGTCAATGGGCCTAAATGGACTTGAACCATCGACCTCACGCTTATCAGGCGTGCGCTCTAAACCAGCTGAGCTATAGGCCCGACTAACGCTTCTTTTCTTGAGGTATTACCCTCAAAACTAAACAAAGTTTCTTTAGTGTGCTTCCGTTTGCCGTTTGCGACTTCTTTTAGTATTTCTACTCTCCGTCGCTTTGGCTTCCTTAGAAAGGAGGTGATCCAGCCGCAGGTTCTCCTACGGCTACCTTGTTACGACTTCACCCCAGTCATCTGCCCTGCCTTAGACGGCTCCTTCCACATAAGTGGTTAGGCCACCGGCTTCGGGCATTGCAGACTTCCATGGTGTGACGGGCGGTGTGTACAAGGCCCGGGAACGTATTCACCGCGGCGTGCTGATCCGCGATTACTAGCGATTCCAGCTTCGTACAGTCGAGTTGCAGACTGCAGTCCGAACTGAGAACAGCTTTAAGAGATCCGCTTGCCTTCGCAGGCTCGCTTCTCGTTGTACTGCCCATTGTAGCACGTGTGTAGCCCAGGTCATAAGGGGCATGATGACTTGACGTCATCCCCACCTTCCTCCGGTTTGTCACCGGCAGTCTCATTAGAGTGCCCAACTTAATGCTGGCAACTAATAACAAGGGTTGCGCTCGTTGCGGGACTTAACCCAACATCTCACGACACGAGCTGACGACAGCCATGCACCACCTGTCTTAGCGTCCCCGAAGGGAACTCCTAATCTCTTAGGATGGCACTAGATGTCAAGACCTGGTAAGGTTCTTCGCGTTGCTTCGAATTAAACCACATGCTCCACCGCTTGTGCGGGCCCCCGTCAATTCCTTTGAGTTTCAACCTTGCGGTCGTACTCCCCAGGCGGAGTGCTTAATGCGTTAGCTGCAGCACTGAGAGGCGGAAACCTCCCAACACTTAGCACTCATCGTTTACGGCATGGACTACCAGGGTATCTAATCCTGTTCGCTACCCATGCTTTCGAGCCTCAGCGTCAGTTACAGACCAGAGAGCCGCCTTCGCCACTGGTGTTCTTCCATATATCTACGCATTCCACCGCTACACATGGAGTTCCACTCTCCTCTTCTGCACTCAAGAAACACAGTTTCCGATGCAATTCCTCGGTTAAGCCGGGGGCTTTCACATCAGACTTATCTTTCCGCCTGCGCTCGCTTTACGCCCAATAAATCCGGACAACGCTTGCCACCTACGTATTACCGCGGCTGCTGGCACGTAGTTAGCCGTGACTTTCTGGTTGATTACCGTCAAATAGGGGCCAGTTACTACCTCTATCCTTCTTCACCAACAACAGAGCTTTACGATCCGAAAACCTTCTTCACTCACGCGGCGTTGCTCCATCAGGCTTTCGCCCATTGTGGAAGATTCCCTACTGCTGCCTCCCGTAGGAGTTTGGGCCGTGTCTCAGTCCCAATGTGGCCGATCAGTCTCTCAACTCGGCTATGCATCGTCGCCTTGGTAAGCCGTTACCTTACCAACTAGCTAATGCACCGCGGGTCCATCCTTTAGCGACAGCTTACGCCGCCTTTTAAGCAATAGCCATGCAGCTATTGTTGTTATCCGGTATTAGCACCTGTTTCCAAGTGGTATCCCAGACTTTAGGGCAGGTTACCCACGTGTTACTCACCCATCCGCCGCTCGCGTTCCCAGCGTCATCACCGAAGTGAATCTGCTGGTTCAGCTCGCTCGACTTGCATGTATTAGGCACGCCGCCAGCGTTCGTCCTGAGCCAGGATCAAACTCTCATTTTTTAAAAGTTTGAATGATTGCTCATTCCTTTTTTAAGATCTTTGTCTCAAAATTTATTGCTTGCGAATTGACTTCGCTCTTTGTTTGGGTTTTTACACCCGCACACTTTAGCGAAACTTTGTTCAGTTTTCAAGGTACTACCTCTGCCTGATCTTTTACATCAGACAGCTTTTATATTATATCAAATTCGTTTGTCCTTTGTCAAGAACTTTTTTGAATTTATTTTTTCGCCTTCAAGTTCTTAACTTGACGACAGTTAAATATATTACCAGAAGTTTTTCTCTCTTGCAAGCTTTTTTTGAAATATTTTTTTATTTCTTTTTGCTTGCCTGCTTCTGTTTCGCTTTCTCTCAAAAGCGACTTTATTAATATACCTGATTTATTCTTTTTTGGCAAGTCTTTTTTGATAAAAAAATAAAGCCTTAATAGCAAACTCTTTGCTATCAAGGCTTCATGCGGATATTTTTTATTAAATTAAGCTAGGTTGTTTAGTGATTTTCTTCATACCATTCATGTAAGGAACTAAAACTTCAGGTACAGTAACACTACCATCTTCATTTTGATAATTTTCTAAAATAGCAGCAACAGTTCTACCTACAGCAAGTCCTGAACCATTTAAAGTATGAACCAAATGAAGCTTGCCATCTTCCCCACGGTATCTAATTTGGGCGCGACGAGCTTGGAAATCAGTACAGTTTGAACAACTTGAAATTTCACGATACTTATCTTGGTATGGCATCCAAACTTCAAGATCATAAGTCTTGGCACTAGTAAAGCTGGCATCCCCAGTTGAAAGAGCAACTACATGGTATGGCAAACCAAGCTTTTGAAGAAGATGTTCAGCATTATGGGTCAACTTTTCAAGTTCATCCCAAGATTCATCTGGCTTACAAATCTTAACCATTTCAACTTTTCTAAATTCGTGCATTCTAATTAAACCGCGCGTATCACGACCAGCTGAACCTGCTTCACTTCTGAAGGCTGGAGACATTGCAGTAACATTAATTGGAAGCTTATCTTCATGAATAATTTCATCACGGAAGTAGTTAACCAATGGAACTTCCGCAGTTGGAATAAGCGTCAAGTCACGTGGCTTGTCTGGATCATCGTTATCTACAATAGTGTATACGTCTTCGCGGAATTTAGGGAATTGGCCCGTTCCTTGCATTGAAGCGTCATTTACAAGGTAAGGTGGAATAATTTCTGTATATCCTTCTTTGGTGTTTTCATCTAAGAAGAAGTTAAATACGGCGCGTTCTAAAAGCGCACCAGCTCCCTTATAGTAAACAAAACGAGCACCAGAAACTTTAGCACCGCGGTCCCAATCAAGAATATCTAAATCAGTACCAAGATCCCAGTGAGCTTTTGGTTTGAAATCAAATTTAGTAGGTTCTTCCCACTTACGAACTTCTTCGTTATAGCTTTCATCAGGACCAATTGGATCAGAATCAGCTGGGAAGTTTGGTAAACGAAGCAAGATATATTCTTGCTTTTCAGATAAATCTCTAATTTCATTATCGAGATCTTTAATCTTGTTACTTACTTCTTTCATTGATTTAATGGCATCGCTAGCGTCTTCTTTATTACGCTTAGCTTCACCAATCTTCTTTGAGACATTGTTACGTTCTGCCTTTAATTGTTCACTTTCATTTAAAGCTTCACGACGTCTAGCATCAATTTGAATTAGTTCATCCAATTCTTCTGGCTTAATTCCACGAGTTGCAAGCTTATCTTTAGCCCAATCAAGATTCTCACGAATTACTTTTATATCTAGCATTTATAAAAACCTCCATAAAAAAGAGCCGTCCATCCCTAAATTGGGACGAATCGGCTCTGTCACGACTTCGCGGTACCACCCATCTTCAGCCTAAACGGCTGCACTTCATTATAAGGCGAATAACGGCGCCAAGCCGTGCAACTATTAATTGCCCACATTTAGAAATCTGGAAACGACATCCGTTCGCTCCCACCAACCGCGAACTCTCTGAAGTAGTCTTAGGATTTCGTGTTTTGTTCTATTTTAAGCCATTCTGTTTTTTTGAGCAAATAGTATTTTTCCTTATACGAAAAAAGATCGCTAATTTGGCTATAGTCGATTTCATAAATATATTTAAAGCCTAACTTTTTCAATAAATTTTGCGATTTGAGATTATTTTCAAAAGTTCCGGCCCATATTTCATTTTGATCTAAATTAATAAAAGCATCTTTAACTACTAAATCAATAGCTTCGGTCATCAAACCTTTTTGCCGGTAATCTTTATCCATTAAAAAGCCTAATTCCTTAGTCTTAAGCAGCCCGCTTCTTTCATCCATCCCTCGTTCATTTAATTCGATTAAGCCGACAACCTGATCATTTTCTTTTAAACAAATCAAATAACTATTTTTACGCATGATATATTGCTTGGCTGCTTTTTTGGCCTCAGCTAAATTCTCATAGCTACCAAAACCAGCACTATCATGATAACTTTTGTCTTTACCCCATTTTAATAAAATTGGAGCATCATTTTCAGATACATTTCGTAAATAAATTCGTTTTGATGCTAACATTACTTACCAACTAACTTTAGGAGCCAATTTGCTCCATATACTAATCCGATACTGTAGGCCGCAATCGTCCATGGCTTACACAAAATAATAATCCAAAAATACGTCCAGAACTTCATTTCTGTTAGCCCCGCTAATAAACATAGAACGTCATCTGGAGCAGCAGGTGCCAAAATACAAAGAGCAAAAAACCAGTTGAATTTCTTTTGATTTTTCGTCCACTTCATGTATTTATTCAAAGTTTCTTCTGAAACAATATGAAAGATAAAAGATCGCCCATAGTATCTTGCTAAGAAGAAGTTAATTATTGATCCAATACAAATTCCCACATAATTATAGAGGAATCCAGCAACGGGACCAAAGAAAACCACTCCTCCTAAAAGAGAAACTCCTCCTGGAATAATCGGAATTACTACTTGGACAATCTGAATCAAAACAAAGACAATTGGTCCAATTATTTGCTTATTTTGCAAATATGCCTTCATTTTTTCTTGATTGGTAAAAATCCCTAACCGATACCAATAAATCACCAACAATATAATTATGATTCCACAAATGATAGTGGCATAATTAATTAGCTTTCGACTAGTTTTAGCTGACAAGTGCATTTAAATCATCCCCTAACTTAAATTAATTCTATCAAAATACTGGTGCTGCACCCTAAATCTTAAATATATTTAATTATGTTTATCGAAAAGTCAATTTTTAGTTAAATCAATACTTTATAATATATAATATAAGCGACATATGAGTTTTTTAAAAAGGATGTGTTTATAAATGGTTGTAATAAAAAACGACATTACTTACGATTCAGAAAAGAAACTTAAGACAGACATCTACTATCCTAATGATACGACTTCAGCAACAAAGATTTTAATCTTTTGGCATGGTGGCGGTTGGTTCCGCGGAAGCAAAGACGATGCCAAAAAAGTTGGAGTTAACCTGGCTAATGCTGGTTTTATGACCTTTATTCCAGATTATAGTCTTGCTCCTGAGCATGTTTTTCCTGAAGCCCATGATGACGCAGTCCATTTCGTGAAGTGGCTTTTAAATTCAAACTATACTGATAAAGATGATCAAAAAAACATTGTTCAAATCGGAGCCAGTGTTGGAGGAACGCTCGCACTTTATGTAGCGGGGAAATATGGCTTTCCTACCGTCACTTGGTCAGCGCCAGTTGAATTTTCAAAATGGATGAAAAACCACGAAAATGTTAAACCTTCATATGAAGGGGCTAAAGAGTTTGGTTTAACAGATTTGCATGACATAAATAATTCGTTCTATAAATATTTCACTCTAACTTATGCAGGAACTGCTGATCAAAAAGTCCTTAAAAAGTTAGATGCAGACTCTTATGATTATAGTCATTTAAAAGAACTCATGATGATTAATTCGGCTGATGAATTGAATCCTTTACCTAACGTTCTTAATTTCATTCAATTTTTAGCTGATCAAAATTTAGGTGTTGAATTACTCGTCATCAAGGGACATCGTCACGCTATGGCATATGCGAGCGATTATATTGATGAATCTCTTGATTTTTTGTATCAAACAATTAAGCGGCAGAAATAATTATGATTAACATTGATAAATTTATAAAAATAAGAAAATCAAAGAAAATTTCACAAAATGAACTGTCTCATGGAATTTGTACACAATCCACTTTAAGTAAATTCGAAAACAATGGTCAAGTACCTTCTTTTAAGATATTAAAGCAATTGTGTGATCGAATGGGGATTGAAGTTGGCGATATTATTAGACAAAGTAGTGATAATCCCGCAACAAAAAACATGTTTGAAGCAGAATTTGCATTCATTACTTATGATTATAATAAGATCCGTGACTTACTTTCTAGCATTCACGAACAAGATTTAAAGCACGAACAAGATCGCCTTCATTTTGATTATTTGCGCGGGCTTTATGCGCTGGACGGCGAAAAAAACGACATGACTGCACTTTATTATTTCAACAATATCCTTTCCAACCGTGATATTGCCGATAATAATATTTATCGATTGCTTGCTTTAAATGGATGTAGTCAAATTTATGCCAGTGAAAATGATATGGCAAAGGCCCATCATTATTATGATCAGATTTTGAGCTACATTAAAGATATTGACATTGATGATGAATTAACTGCTTTACAAGTTTTGGCTATCTTATGTGATGCTGGTGAATTTTTCGGCAAACAAAAAGAATATAAGAAGTCTAACTCTCTTTTACGTTACGCTTATTCAATTGCCTCTGAGAAGCATACAGTTTACTTCTTAGCGCGTATTTTATTTCGCTGGGGACTAAATGATATTGAGCAAGGTAAAGGCCTAGATAAGGCCTTACAGCACCTCTATGATGCCTGTGCATTTGCCCGCTTGAATAAGAATCATGTCATTTTAACTAAGGCGAAAAAATTAATTAAAGAACTCAATCAAAAAAACGTGGATTAATTCCACGTTTTTTCTTTAGATAATTTTGTATCCCACAACTGGATCAGCTGGGCAAGAATTGAAATCATAGCTTGCTAATTTTTCAAAACTGTCATTTCCATCAATGATAGTTGTTACACCTTGTGCAAGCATTAAATTCATTTCTTTTTCTTTATTTTCAATTTCAGTAAATGGAACTAAGATAACTGGCTTGTGAAGTGCACGGAAAAAGCCAATTTCAAAGGCACTTCCGTCATCAATATTGTCCATGTCATACAAGAAAACACCACAAGTAGCATTCACAATCCCATTTAAATCATTTTGGTAAGTTGCAACACGCCACGTCATGCTGCGAACACCGCCAATTTCAGGGTTCTTTTCTTCTGGATCTACGAAATTTTGGTCAAATGGGAAATGCACTTGCCAAACTGTAGGATTTTGAGCAAGCAACTTTCTTGCTTTAGTAACGCGTTCTCTTTGAGCATCATTGTAAAATGGTGATCCTAAATAAATCTTTGCGGTGGAAATTTCTGCCGTCATAATTTACTGGTATATAAAACATAGAAATATGTAGAAGAATGCGAATTTTCTACATATCAGAAAGATATATTTTTCCTTTCTTTGTTTCACTTACTGTCGTCTTCACTAGTATTCCGATATTCCAATATAGGAGTAATCACATTGACTAGCTCTTCCAGCTTAAGGGCCTAGCCAGCCCCGTTTATTTTCTTTAATTTGCTAAAGCTAAAAGATTTAATACTGCATTTTCATCTCGATCGTTACTGTAGCCACATTCATAACAGATATACTCATTATGCTTTGTGCCATGCTTTTTGTTGCCTTGCAAAGTGATCTTCTCGTCACCTTTTTTAACATAGCCGCACTGAGCACATCTTTGAGTTGATGGGTAGGTTTTCTCGGCCAAGATCAGTTCTTTGCCATACCAATCGCATTTGTAAGTTAATATCTGTCTGAATTTACCAAAGAGCGATCTCTGCATACCTTTGGAAGCGACATGCGTCATCATCATTTGCTTTATTGCTAAGTCTTCAATTACAATTTGGTCGTAATCATTAACAAGCTTAGTAGTAAACTTCTGTAAAAGATCGTTTTGGATATTGGCTACTCTGCGATAATTTCTCTGCAATTTGGTTCTCACTGCAAAGTAATTATTGGATTTAGCAGCCAACTTACCGTTAACCTTTCTTTTACGAGCTAGCATTCTTTGATAATGTTTAATCCGCTTATACAGCTTTTGCAATTTAGCAGGCAAAACAATGATTTGCCCCTCGGTATAGTTGAAATGACCAACATTGACATCAATTGCCGTTTTATTATGAGTTTTAGTTTTAGCTAGTATATCTTCTTCATAAGGCAAAGATGCGTAATAACTATCTTTTTCTTTGAAGATGCTTACTACCTTAACTTCATCCATCTTTAAGACTTCATAACTTGCTAGATCAAACCAACTATCTCTTGAAATGCTTCTTGGACGATCAAGGCGGAGCTTCCCGTTCACAATCTTAGCTCTGTCAGTTTTAAAGCCTTGCCTAGGTGCCTTCTTAGATCTAAATCTAGGCTTGCCCCAATCAGGCTGAGCTTTATCAAAGAAATTCTTCCAAGCATTAGCCAAGTCTTTAACAGCTAATTGTAAGCATCGAGCTGACAAATTATATTGCCAGTCGGCTTTATTAGCCACTAATTCATCGCGGACTCTGCGTTCGTTAGGATTGGGATTATCTTTTTTGTTTAATGTATGAGCTTCATACATTAACTGCCAAGTTTCTAAGCCTTTATTCCAGCAGTATCGACGATAATCGCACAAAGTATCAAGATGCTTTTGCATGGTCTTATTAACTTTTAGCTTTACTACTTGTGTTTTAATCATTGCTTCACCTCCTTAAATACAAACATAAGTTTATCTAAAGAGATAAAGCAAAACAAGTAAAAATTTAATTAAAGCTTATTTTCCATGTTTAACTTTCTAAATAAGCTCTATCTTTTGTTTTATCTACAAATTTCTATATTTTTCCATATTTTTGTTAACAGTTAATCAGCTCCTTTAGAATTAAAAATATTTATTCCCATTCTACCATGACCGGGATGCAATTTTAGTCAAAATTCTGGAAGTTAAATCTGAAAACGCTTAGAATTAAAGTGTATTAATTTGAAAAGAAGGTTTGACAATGTCTAGATATCAATCAATAAATCCATATAACGGAGATGTCTTTGCCACTTTTGAAAATCCAACTGACAAAGAAATCGAAGAATCACTTAACTTAGCTCATATGCTTTATAAAAAATGGCGTCATGAAGATCCAAGCACTCGTAGCAAAGAATTGCTTGCTATTGCGGGAGGTTTTCGTGAAAACGAAGACAAAATGGCCCAAATGATGACCTTAGAAATAGGTAAACTTTTCAGCGAAGCCAAAGAAGAAGTTGAGCTTTGTATTCAAATTTGTGAATATTACGCTGTCAATGGTGCAGATATGTTAAAACCACAACCTCTTGAATCAGGTTTAGGAAATGCTTACTACTTAAAGCAACCAACTGGGGTAGTTTTAGCATGTGAACCTTGGAACTTTCCACTTTATCAAGTTATCCGCGTCTTCGCCCCTAACTTCATGGTAGGTAACCCAATCATTTTGAAGCATGCTCACAATGTTCCATCTTCAGCTGCTTTAATGGCTAAAATTATTAAAAGAGCTGGTGCTCCAGAAGGCAGCTTAATCAATCTTTATTTAAGTTATGATCAATTAGCACAAGTTATTCGTGACCCTAGAATTCAAGGCGTAGCTTTAACTGGTTCTGAACGCGGCGGCAGCAGTGTTGCTGAAGAAGCTGGTAAGAACTTAAAGAAATCAACCATGGAACTCGGTGGAAACGATCCATTTATTGTATTAGAGGACGCTGATAAGGATGTTTTACGCAATGTTTTGTCTGACGCGAGAACTTACAATGATGGTCAAGTCTGCACCTCATCTAAGAGAATCATTGTTGTTAAGTCCCGTTACGAAGAAGTCTTACGAGAATTAAAGAGTTTATATGAAGTATTAAAACCAGGCGACCCACTTGATTCATCAACTACTCTTGCTCCAATGAATTCTGAAGGTGCTAAAGAAAAACTAGAAAAGCAAGTTCAAGAAGCAGTTGATCATGGTGCACAAATTTACTACCAACACCCAGAAATCGAATCAACTGGTGCCTTCTTCCCACCAACAATCCTTACCCACATTGGTAAGGACAATCCTGTCTTTGACAAAGAATTGTTCGGCCCAGTAGCTGAAGTTCACTGCGTAGAAGATGAAGATGAAGCTATTAAATTAGCTAATGATTCAAGCTATGGCCTTGGCTCTTCAATCATCAGCAAGAATACTGCTCATGCAGAAAAGTTAGCTGCTAAGATTGAAACTGGCATGACTGTAATTAATGGCCGCTGGGTAACTGCTCCTGAATTACCATTTGGCGGAGTTAAGAAGTCTGGCTATGGCCGTGAATTAGGCAAACTTGGCTTGATGGCCTTTGTCAATGAACACTTGGTAATTGACACTACTTCAGAAAACGAATAATTAAATAATTTATAAAAAAACAAAAAGACAACCTTCACGTGAAGTTGTCTTTTTGTTTATCAAAATTTATTTTTGAATAGTTTATGCATTTTGTGAGTATTCCGCACAGAATAGTACTGTGACTCCCCATTAACAAAACCAATCTTCTTTTCTCTAAAGTTTACTCTATCTACATTCTCTGGATTAATTACACAAGACTGACTTATTTGAACGAGACTTCCATATTTTTCTGGAATTTCTTTTAGGTTTCCAATAAAATATCCCCACCCCGTTGTTTTTATCAACTTTAATTTATGCCCTACAGAAGTTGTAGTTATATAAATTACATCACCTAAATTAATATTTCTTACTTCTTGACCAAACTTATAAGAAAAAGTATTTTTCTTAATAAAATCTGCATTAGAAATAGCTTTAGTTGCACTTTGTAAAGCATAATTTACATCTTTTTGTAGATCACCTACATTACCATTTTTAATAATAAAATCTACAGCACCTAATTTTCTCTTAAAGGTTAAAAATGCCATATCTTGATGACTCGTTATAAAAATCAATTGAGCATTTTTGTCTCTTTTTTTAATAATCTCTGCTAAATCGAGACCATTTTTTTCGTAAAGTTTCTTTCCGATTTCAATATCTAAAAAGTAAATTCCAGACTTAAAAGATACTTTTTCAATAAAATTTATAGCATCATCGTAGTTATTTACAGTTTTAACAATATCAAATTCCAACTTATCTTCATCACTTAAAATAATGCTAGATTTTCGAATACATTCTTTAAGGATATTTACTTGTTCTTGCTCGTCATCGCATATAAAAACTGAATATTTTATTTTTCTATCCTCCCTTAAACTAATTAGTTGGCAAAAGAACTAAACTGAATGTAAACCATTCTCCTTTAGTATCTACATCAACCATAATATTTTCAAAGTACTTATTGGCAATTTCCATGGCATTACTTAAGCCAAGCCCGTTATGGTCGTTCTTAGTAGTAAATCCTGCTTTTAGAATTTGGTCCTTATCCACTTGATCGATTTTATTTCTAATTATGAATTCTAAATTTCCTTCACTTTGATAAAGCATAGCTTCAATTTGTGCATTTTTTAATCCTTCACTAGCTTCTATGGCATTATCAAATGCGATTCCAATGATTCTCACAATATCAAGCTCTTCATCCTTAGAAATAAAAGGAAAGTCAATTATATCCTTTTCACAGCTAAATCTATAAGGAATTTTATCATCATATATTTTAGCTAATTTGGTGATAATAATGCTTTTAATCATGTCGTTATGAATATGATGTACGTCTTTAAACTTAGATAATGTATTCTCATCAAAATGATTTTGACTATACTCATCCAATTGTTTTATCAGTGCTTTAGAATCGTCTTTCTGGGCAGCAATTTTTAAACCATTCAAAATATTGCGGTAATCATGCTTAAATCTACGCAAACGATCTTCATCTTTTTCAAGAGAGGTCGCATAATCCTTTAATTGTTTATTATTCTTTTCTAATTGATGATTTACGTCTTTTAGTTTTTGCTGCTCTGCTTTTTCAAGCAAAGTAGTTTGAAGTTGGAGATTCAGTTTTAAGCTAACAATAGCATAAACTCCTTGAATCACTAGTATTCCCAAAATAGTCAGGGTTTCAATAGTAACTTGCTTTTCCAAAGTAGCAACAATATAAGCTATGGCAGTCGAAATGTATAGATAAAGCAAAGTGTAAAAAATTGTTTTCTTATTTATACCGGAGAATAGCCTATTTAATTTTGAAGAATAATGCCTAATAACTATATATTCTATAATGGGCAACAGCATAGACATGAATTCCACTAGAGCAGTATTGGTAAATGATAAATTTTCACTTATCGTTATAACAAAATCTGAAATTAAACTTAGCATGGCTACTATTATTCCAGCATTAACTAGCAATATTTTATCTTTCACTCGTTTATAAAAAACTATTTCAAACAAACTAGCTTCTATGATAGTAAAAATAAGATCTGTTTGATCCAATTTGATAAAATCTGAAATTGATTCTAATAAGATTACTGTAATGCCCAATCCAATTAAGACAAATCTATCAAAAATACTTTTTACTCTTAGTTTAGTTATATTTAGAAAAATTAATATATCTACCGCAGGGCCTATAAAAAATATATTAATAATTGCAAGTAACATTATTTAAACAATCTTTTTAAAAATTGCATTACTTTATGTTTTTCGGCCGTTTTTTTACTAAAAAAACTAACATACGGATTAAAAAGGCCATTTACTTCAATTAATTTAATTTTTTTCATCGATTTTTCCTTTCCTATACACCAAAAAGCGCAACCCTAGTTACGCTTTTTTTGATTATCTCTTTCATCTACTTCAAATGAAAGATTGTCTTGATATGATTCCAACAAAACAGAGAGAAATTATAATTTTTAGTTCCACCATGACCACGACGTCTTGCTAGACTAACAAAAGGTGTGGTTCCTTGTAAGTTGAGGATATCTTGATTTTCATCATGCATCCCTATTCACCTCCTTTCAGTATAGATAATTTAGCACTATGAATAATGGGTAACCACTGCCCCCAATCATTATCTATTATTCCTTGTAAAGTCAGTAAAACTCCAATTGCACCTGAATCTAAATCCATTGAATTCTTTAACCCATGTCGTCCTGGAACCAGAATTTCATCTTTTTTAATTACTAAATAATTATTCAGAAGATGAATCTTTTTCTGTAACGCATTCGAATAGTCATAATTCTCAGCTGCTAAATCTGCCAGCATTAATCCACAAAAGCCATCAAATATTCCATTCATATAAGTTAATTTAACATCATTAGTAGCTGACAATGATTCAATTAGTTTTCTTCCGTCTTCAATATTTATCCCATCCTTAATGAATTCTAAAATAACAATTTCTAGTCCTGCTGAACCAGAATTTAGATAGGGTAAATAATTAGAGTGCGTTTCATCCATTAAATATAAACCTCGTTCGGTTCTATGCAGCTCGTTTTTGATAAAAAAGTTTACTTTACTTTCTACACTTTTAAATAAGATAGAATCTTGCAAATAGATGGCCACCTTTTCTAAGAAAAGCAATAATCCTAATTTACCATCTAACAATCCTGCTGAAGGACACTCATCATAGTTATCATTTACATTCCTAGCTATCTCTTTTATTTTACGTTGTCGAGCAAATTCAGGTTCTACTTGATTTAAGGCTAATAGTGCTAACCCAATCCCTGCTAATCCATCTTTCAATGATAAACTCGAAATTTGGGAATAATCAATTTGATCGATTATTTTTTTTCCAAGATCTTTATTAATATTAGAATATATTACCGAACCTATTCCAGCAGCTCCAGTGAATAATCCTGAATCTTTCTGGATGCCCTTCCATATCTCAGCTTTATTTTGTTCAAACCAATCCAAAAATTGAGTCCGCGTCCCTTCATTCAAATCCGAAAGAATAAGACCTAATCCCATTCCACCATTCAGAATGTTAAACATCCCTATGGTAGATAAATACTGTGATATATCCCCTTTTAAAATTCTTTCTTGATTAAAATCGAGATTATTTTTAATACCTTGTCTTATTTTTTTAACTGCCTCTTCTAAATTATTAAGATCAAGTGAAAAATAAGCTTTTTGATTTAATGAATAGCTTTCTAAGCTAATCTTTTCATAGCATTCTTTCTTAAATGACATCAAAAATTTATAGACTGCTGGGTCATACTTCTTCAAATTCTGATCTTGATAACTCTCGCTAGTATTATCAGACAACTCATCAATATTGATTATTGGCAAAAAGGCATGCCTAATTGTCTTGTATACCGCAATCCAATCAGCTTCTCCATACGTTTGAACATCAAGATCTACAAACCCAGTAGTTTTTAATCCCGGATTATACTTTTCGGTTTTGTTATTTGCTTGTTCAAAGTCAATCAAAATTACATTTTTATTTTCATTAATTAAAATATTATCTGGTTGTAAATCACCAACTGCTATCCCTCGGCTATGCACATCTTTAATCGCTTTAATTAAATTATGGGCTATCTCTTTGATTATATTTAAATACTCAGAGTTTTCTCCATGAAATGGAAAATTATCCGTAATATAATCTCCCAAATTTTCATATGGTAAATACTCTTCAACCAAATAATTATGAATCCATACAGGAAAGTATTCTTTAAAGTTAACTACATAGGGTGAATTCTGCAGTTTTTTAAGTATATCAGATTCATGCTTAATTCTAGAAAATCCGTCTTCGTAATTAGAATCAATCCCGGCCTGTAATCGACCTTCTTTTAAAACATAATTTTTATTTTGAAATTCTCCTACATATACTCCTCCAGCATTACTGAATTGCAATGCTCCTGTAATGTGGTATTTATCCAATTTTTCTTTATTAGCAATTCGTAGCTGTGAAATATCTTGCTCATCCATTAATGGATCTTCTACAAAATTGGGTTGTTGATAAAAAGGTTGCCTTGAATCTGGGATTAGATTTCCATTCTCATCCCGAATACATAGAATTCCTTGATCGTTTCGTAATTCTGTAAAAGCACCATATCGATAATAAATATTGGTATTTTTATATCTTTTATCTGACAAAATATATGGTCCAATTTCAAAAGAAGCAATTTTCTTAGACACATCATGAACTATCTCTTTAAATTCTTGATCATTTTGCGGATAAATCGTAATAAATTTTCCTGAAGAAACTCTATCAGCTGATTTTGAATTCTTTAAAATCCATTCTTCTTTACCAATCGTGACTTTAAAAGTTACTCCTTTATCAACTAAATATTTAGTTACAGTTTGAAGTAGCTGTTCTATATCTTTATATCCAGCTGAAAGATGAATTTTCCATCCTTGGTCTGGAAGCTTTGCTTTAGAATTTAAAAAATACTGCCAATGTAAATCAGAAAATTGCCGCCAACCTTGTGGAACTTTCACCTTAAATTCATTAGCCTTTTTATTAGGTTCGCTAAAAAAATCTTTATCATTAAGTGTAAAAGGAAGGTAACCTTCTATATTGTATTTCATATTATTCCTCGTTAGATATGAATTGATCATTTACAAATTCCTTATATTTAGGAATTTGATGTAATAGATCTGAATGCTTTCCAACTCCTAAAATTGTATGATTATCCATAAAGTAAATCTTATCTGCATTCACAATTGTCGATAATCGATGTGCAATCACAATCAAAGTCTTTTTCTCCGACAATTTGTCGATTGCCTTTAAAATTTCTGCTTCTGATTCCGGATCTAAATTTGAAGTAGCTTCATCAAAAATAATAAAAGGAGTATTCCTCAAATAAGCGCGCGCAATTTGAATTTTTTGTCGTTGTCCTCCAGATAACTTTTTACCATTTTCTCCAACTTCAAAATCCAATCCATTTGATAATTGACTAATAAACTTTTCCAATCTTGCCAGCTTGATCGCTTCAGCTAATTGCATTTGCGATGGATCATAGCCTAACCCCAAAGTTAAATTATCCTTGATAGTCCCTGAAAAGACGCTATTATCTTGGGTTACTACACTAAATAAAGAACGCCATGCCTTTAAAGAAAAAATTTGAGCATCAATTTTATTCCATAAAACTTCACCGTCAAAAGTATTTTGAAGTCTAGTCAAAATACTAGTTAAGGTAGTTTTTCCGGCTCCAGAAGGTCCCACTATAGCAATTTTTTTGGCTGGCTCAAATAAAACATTTACATCTTTTAGTACTTTGATAGGTGAATCAGTATAATTAAAAAATATATGTTTCATCTTTAAATCAGCCACATGAGGATGCTCAATATTTCTACCTTGAAGACGCTCCTCTTTTTCTTCCATAATCTTATTAATGACCTGGGAAGCACCTTTCGCCTCAGAATAGCTCACATAAAAATTAGCCAAATTATTAATAGGAGTAATAATTTCAAACACGTACATCATAAAGGACGCTAAAATTCCCATAGACAATGTGTGATGAGCTACACGTGAACTTCCGTAAAGAATAATTACCAAAAATGCTAAAAGGGTAAACGAGGTTTGAATAGGCCCTGTAATACTAAAAATCTTATCTACTTTCTTAGATAAGGAGTAAACTTTATCATTTTGCTTTTTAAAATTATTCTCTACTTCAGTTTGAGCATTATATAGTTTAATGATCTTAATATTTTGGATATTTTCAGTTATAACTTGAGATAATTTACTCAAATATTTTTGAATAGAGAAAGAATATTTTTCATTAACTTTCCCTAAAGGATAAGCAATAAGTGATACTAATGTAAACGAAATAATAATTACAAAAGTAAGACGAACGTCTAATATTAGTAAGATCAGTACGCTTCCACATAGAGTAACTATACTAATAATTGCACTGGGCAATTCATTTGTAGTAAATTCTTTGATAATCAAAGAATCATTGATCACTCGGCTTACTAATTCACCGCTTGAAACTTTTTCATAAAATGAAATTGGTAAATTTAATAATTTCTTTTCTAGTTTCGCCCTTATATTTCTTATCCTTTTATCTCCGGAATAACTAATTAAATAAGAGCTAACAGCATTAATGATAGATCCTCCAATTAATAAGAGTATTATTGGCAATAAAGTGGAAATTGAAAATTTGACTTTTGACCCTAGATCAATAAACTGCTGAACAAAAAGTGGCAAAATTAAATTAAATAAGCTTCCAATAACACTTAGCAGAATAGCTATTATTAATAATCTATCTACGGCGAATAAACTAATTTGATTTTCTTTCTTCATAATTAGGCGAATAGAATAGGTGGTAAATAGATATTTCTCATTTTATGTTTTCCATGTTTATTAAAACAGAACACACTAATTCTTTTACTTGTTAATAAAGCTTGAGAAGAAGTTCCATTCACATTCAATTTTTGTAAATTTAATATATTAGAATTTTCCATTTTTTCTTCCTCTAAAAAATATTCCAGCAAATTATTGTTACTCGAGTTCTTGAAGTTCTATGCTTTCTACGCTTTTTTACAAAATATTCTACAGTTGCTTGCGTAGGGTAAGCCTGCATATTTATAATTGAATTCATTTTCTCTTCCTTTTTCTAAAATTTAAACCAATCTGAAAAATCATGAAAGCAAATCAAACTATGTTTAACTTCATTGTTACCATCACTTTGCTTATGATGTTTCTTTTCCTCTCTTTGTTTTTGCAATCCTAAAATTGCGTTTATAATGTTTTCCATTTTCGATCTCCTTCTCATTTGACTTTATCTTGACGATTTCATATTATCACTGGCTTAACTTAATTTACGGAAATAACATAAATGGTTAAAAATCTAACAAATTTGTCGAATTCTAACTCAACTTTTATATCACTGATCAAAAAACAAGCAATGAACCTTCTAAAATAAAGAAGATTTATTGCTTGCTTCAACTACCTTTTCTTAAAATAATTATACCCAGCAAGGCCCGTCGTCAATAAACTCGCTAAAATCAAGAAATATGCCGATGAGCCAATTGAGACTGCATACATCAAAAATTGATTAGTTAATTCGCCAATTACACCATGATTTGATGAATTATTGGAAATCTTAAAGACAATATAAATCAAAAATGCAGTTTCAAGCAGCGACAAAATAAAGGCAAAGAATTGACTATTTTTCGTGTTTTTGAAAATATTGTAAATAATAAAAATTGGGAAAAGAACCAGTAGTAGCCAAAATACATACAAAATAATTGCTGACATAGAAGTATGACTAGAGGAAAGTAGACGATTTGCCAAATTGAGAATTACTTTGGAAAGAGAAAGTTTTTGAGTATAACTTACATCTGCCACAGCTGCTCCTGAACCTGTAAATAGCACAATTAAGCTGATTACAGAAGTTAAAACTACAGAAAGTTGAATGTAGCTAAATTTTGACTTGCTACGCTCTTTTACTTTTTCAACATGCCGATTAACGTGGGGATGGGTTTCAGTGAAATTCTTTCCCTTTTTTCTTACTTTATCCGTGTGCTCTTTAGCAGTATTGACCACATCTGAACCCATTTTATTAATCATTTCAGTTAGCCGTTTATCAGCTGTATATTGCTCAATTTTATCTGCTTTATCACAAACAATAAAGAGCCACACCATCAAAACTAAAAACGATGTCCAACCTAAGGCTCGTGAAAAGCTCATGATTACTAAAAGAACTACTCCTAGTAAGAAAACAATTGTCGCATTACTTCTCACCCAAGCAATCATCTTTTGAATAGTCGTATTTTGTTTTTTCGGTCGAAATTCTTCGCGATATTGTGCACGTTTAGGCTGAGATGAGACACTCTTTTTTTCAGAGTCATCTTCAAAAAAGGTATCACGATACTTTTTTAAATTAAAACCACACTTTGGGCAAATATCATCATCTTTGGTAACGGATTGGCCACAATTTGGACATGTAGTCATAGTAATCCTCCCTTCTCAAAATCAATTTACCTAAATTATATCATTTTCATTCTTAAGGTGTTAGAAGCCATATTTCCCCTTCTCAGCCTTTTTTATTTTAGAAATAAAATTATCGTTTTCACATCTCTTGTCCTCATTATGCGCCACTTTTTATTATTTAAGCAAAAAAATAGAGCAGGTCTCAGACCTACTCTATTAATTTATTTTATTTAGTCATCGAATGCTTGTGTTTTCCTAACTTAAATCCGGAAAATCCTTCATAAGTCAATTTCACACCAGCTGACATTGTAATTGGCATGATAAATACTAAAATAATCAAACCAACAATAACTGTCAATGCAACTTCAATTAAAGTTGGAATACCTGATGGGATAAGAGCAGCAAAAGTACCACCTAAAATAACCGCTGCAGAAATTACTACTGTACCGATAATACCACAAGCCTTAAGGATTCTAGCACTTGGGCTAGTCAGACCCTCAGTTTCCAGCTCACGATATCTCGTCATAAGGAAGATACTATAGTCTACACCTAAAGCAATCAACATAATAAAGCTGAAGAATGGTGTGTTCCAAGTAAGAAGATCTCTTCCAAGAACAAGCTTAACAATCCATTGATTGATTGAAAGTGAGCAGAGGTATGCAATAAGCAAAGTACCCAAGATATATACAGGTTGAAGTAATGAACGAGTTACGAACATTAAGGCAATACCAATACCAATCAACATAATTGCAGCAGTTCTGATAAAGTCACCACTTGCAACATTCTTGGTATCTTCGATCTTAGAACTTTGTCCACCCATTGCAACCGTAGCATTCTTGAGTTTAGTACCTTGTAATGACTTCTTAGCCATTGCACTAAGTTCTTGTGAACGAGCCGTAGCTTCAGGAGCACTTGGGTTTGAATTGAAGACAACAATTAACATTGCTGACTTCTTATTTGGACTCAAGTAAACATCAATTGACTTTTGGAACATTGCGTTATTAATGAATTCCTTAGGGATGTAGAACGTATCTGCTGCAGCAGATGAGCCGAGACCTCTTAAGTAAGCTTCTCCTTGACCTAAACCACTGTTAACACGATCAATTCCTGAGGTAAGTTGTGGCGTACTGTCAGCTAAACGTCCTGCACCTCTACTCAATTGACTTGCACCGCTGTTAAGTTGACCGATACCGTTACTCAACTGCTCAGCACCACTTGCACCTTGTGCAAGACCTGAGTTTAGTTGACCGGCACCTGAACTTAAACTGCCAAGACCGCTGTAAAGTTGACCTGCGCCTGAGTTTAAACGACTTGCACCTGAGCTCAAACTACCAAGGCCGTTGTAAAGTTGACCTGCGCCTGAGTTTAGACGATTTGCACCTGAACTTAAACTGCCAAGCCCTGTATTAAGTGTACCGATACCTGAATTTAATTGAGCAGCGCCTGAGTTCAAACGACTTGCACCTAAACTCAAACTACCCAGACCGTTGTAAAGCTGACCTGCGCCTGAGTTCAATGAAGCAACTCCACTGTTCAAACGGTTTGCACCAGCAACACCTTGAGTCACAGCACCTTGAACTTGTGATAAACCAGAATTCAATTGGTTAAGGGCAGTTACTGCACCTGGAATTGCTTGATTAGAAGCAGCAGCTAAAGCATTAACTTGTGTCTTCAAAGCTTGAATTTGATTCAAAGTATTACTTTGTTGCATTGCTTGCATAGAACTTTGAAGTCCTTGAGCTGCAGAATTTGCTTCAGCAAGAGTACTTTGAAGTTCACCACTTGAAGATGAACCACTATTACCACTAAGAGCTTGTTTTACTGCCGAGCTTGCTGCACTAGCACCAGCTTGAGCAGCAGCGGCCTTTTCTTCATCAGTTGCTTTAGAGTTACTCAAAGCTCCTTCAACAGCTTTTTGAACAGCGCCAGAAATTGCACTTTCAGCAGCAGAAGCATTAGTGTTAGAAGAACTACCAGCACTACCGGCTAAGCTTTGCAACTTACTTAAACTACTTTGAAGTCTAGCAGCATCCCTTTGAACACTTGCTAAACCATTAGTAGTTGCACTTGTATCAACTGCACCATTTAAAGCAGTATTCAAAGCTTGAATACCATTATTAATTTGTGGAAGTGCAGATTGTAATTGTGCAAGTTGAGCACGATTTGAGCCATTCAATTGGGTTGACAATTGATTATTTAATTGATTCAAGCCATTTACTAATTCTTGCGTACCATTTTGTAAACTTTGGGTACCATTTCTTAAATTACCAGCACCATTTTGCAAACGGGCAGCTCCGCTTTGAAGGCTACTTGCACCGTTTTGAAGAGCTAAAGTACCACTAGCTAATCTACCAGCACCAGCTTGAAGACGACCAACACCGCTCACAAGAGAACTAGTACCATTCTGTAAGCTGCTTGCTCCACTTTGTAAACGATCAGCTCCGTTTTGCAAGCTTTGAGTACCATTTTGCAAAGTACCAGCTCCGTTTTGTAAACGATCTGCTCCACTTTGTAGACGGCTTGCACCATTTTGCAAACGAGTAGTTCCGCTTCTAAGTTGGTCTGCTCCACTTTGTAGACGACCGGTACCATTTTCTAATTGTTCGGCCCCACTTTGCAGACGGCTTGCACCATTACTTAATTTCTGGCTACCCTTACTCAATTTACCAAGTCCAGAACGAGCTTGGTCAACACCTTCATTTACAGTGCCCAATTGATTATTTACATAAAGTTGATCAATTGGTTCACCATAAGGTTGAGTTACAGAAGTCACAAATGAAACATCCTTTGAAGCTTGAAGCTGTTTAGTCAGTTGATCAATCAACTTCAAATTAGCTTCATTATCTAAACGATGGTCACTCTTAATATATAAGTATGAAGGTTCAGCCATCCCTTTAGAGAAGTGTTTTTGTACTACTAAAAGGCCGGCCTTCGCTGGTACATTATCCGCAATTTCATCAGTATCATCATAATTTAGTTGACCATGATACATCAACATAAACGGAATAGTTACCACAGCTAAAACTACCAAATAGATGACCGGATATTTCAAAGTTTCAGCTGAAATCCCATGCCAAAGTTTATTTTCGCTTTCACCAGTAAATTCTTTAACCGGCCAAAACATATTTTTACCAAGAACAGCCATAAAGAATGGATTTAAAGTCAAGAGAACAACTAATAAAGTTGCAACCCCAACAGCAACTCCGACTGCTGATTGATAAATAGAGAATTTAGCTAAACTTAATGCTGTAAATCCAATTAAAATTGATGAACCTGAGTAAAGAATGGTTTTACCGGCATTGCGGAGGGAATCCCTAAGTGCCTCATATTTATCCATTCCTTTACCCAGATCTTCTTTAAATTTATCATACAGCAAAATGTTATAGTCGGTACCAATCCCAAACAATACGATAACCATAAACACTTGTGTAAAGTTAGAAAATGGGAAATTCGCATGTTCTACCAAATTGGTAACGATTGAGAAAGATGTTAAGAATGACACACCAACCGTTAACAATGAAATTAATGGCACAATTGGTGATCTGAACACAATAATAAGTACGATAAAGATAAATACTACTGTGATAGCTTCTGTCTTCTTAATACCTTCTTGAATTGAAGTTGAGAATGCATTTTGTAAAATATCTGCACCTGTTACGTAGGTACGAACTCCCTGCGTTTTAACAGCTTTAGTGATTTGATCTTCTACTTCACCGATTCGACCATGCTTTTTAGAAATATTAAGTTGCATTACCCAAGTAGTGCCATCTTTTGATTGCAACTTCTTTCGTGTAGCAATGTTAGAATCAGGAGCTAAAACGTCCGTAATTCCATATTTCTTTTTATGGTTTTCTAAATAACTGACAGTATTATTAATCGCAGCTTTGTCAGCATCGTTTAATTTGCCATGTTCCTTATTGAAAACAACCGCAACTTCATAGGTATTCTTTTTCTTCTTTCCCCATTGATTTTGGATTGTTTGTGCAACTTCGCTTTGAACATTGCTTGGTAATGAAATCGTTGAATGTTCACTAGTCAATTGACTAACATTTGGCAAAGCGAAGACGGAAATTAGCAAAATTAAAATCCATGCAATTAATGAAAACACATGGTTTTTCAGAAATTTCTGCAATTTTCCTTTCCCCCTATTATTCCTGCAAAACGGCAATTGGTTGTACTAGTCGCAATATCATTTCATGATAATTACGATTGGCCTCATCTTCACTTTCATCAGGAAATGATGATGATTTATCCAAAAAGACATAGCCAAGTACTGCGCCGATTAAGGCATGAGCTGAAATAGTGCTAGTTGTTTTAAGATTTAATTTTTCACCTAATTGAATAATGTTGAGAATCTCTCTATTAATAGCATCATCTTCAGAATATTCATTCAAGTGATATAAAATACTTGATAAAGCCGGATCCTTTAATACAAAGTCACGTGTCACATCTGCGAATTTGAGGAGAGCCTCTTTACCTGAAACCCCCATCAAATTTTCAATTAATTTTTGATGTAAAACTTTAATTCGACTCGCACCAACTAGAGATATTAATTGCTTACGATTGGATACGTAATGGTAAAGAGACTGGGATCTCACGCCTAATTCTTTAGCAAGAGCTGGCAGAGTAGTCTCAGTTAACCCTTTATCTCGAATCAACTGAATAGCTTTATCAATTATTTTATTTAAATCTAAACTTCTCTTTTGCGTCATTTCCACCCCTCCTTGTCACGCATAGTAAATAATATATCACTACACAATGAAGATTACAATCTACAAACTGTAAATAACTAAAAAAGTAGAAGATTTCTCTTCTACTTTTTCTTTGCCGTAAATGACGCATTTATTGCTTTACCTAATTCATTAAACTTCTTATTATTGCTACTCCATACGCTCATGCAATATGAATGACCTTGGGTTTGAACAATCGCAACAGCTGAATGATCATCCCCAATTGCATAAACTCCACCATTTATTCCTTTAACAAAGTTTGGTTTAGAATTCAAAGCTTGCAAAAGCAAACTAGCATGTTTCTGATTTAAGATTCGTCCCTGATAAATTCCAGCCATTGTTTTTACTAAATCATGGGCTGTAGTCTTTCCATAGGGAGCTTTACTAAAGTTAGCAGACATTGTAGTCTGATCGGCACCTAGTTTTTTGATAATGGCATCGATTTTATCATGACCAACTTTACGAATCAAAGCATTGGCGGCAGTCTTATTACCGCGCATCATTGCCTGTCTTAAAAACGAAATCCCATAAGACATATTAGTCTTGAGCGCTTTTTCACCATTAACGCGATCAGATTTCTTAATTTTAATTACAGTCTTAGATGTTAATTTACCCTGTTGCTCTTGTTCATAAATTGCTAAAAGCAGGTATAATTTCATGGTGTCATCCACATTATGTGCCACCTTAGTATTAGCCACTCGGCAAAACTTAGCTGAATTATTTAAATCTTGAACTGCAACTTGATAACTATAATCTTTACCCATAATCTGCTTAATCTTTTGAGCAAGCTTCTTTTGACTACCTGATGCAACTTTCACATGGTTAGCGTACTCAATAGTTTTGATTTTAGGTTCTTTTATTTTAGGTTTAGGCTCTTTTACTTTCTTCTTCGGACTAGTTTTACTAGTTTTAGGCTCAATTATATTAATGCTAGCATTCTTGACCCTTTTTAAATTAGCAAAATAAAGTGAAAAAGAAATAATTGTTGCAATCAAAGAGACGATAAATACTTTATTCTTCATTGATTTTTTCCTTAAAAGAAGTGATGTTTACGCATTAAAACTACTAACCAGACCATCAGAACAATCATTAATACAGTAATGATTACCCAATCAAACGGGCTATGAATCACAGGAAGGTCCACATTCATTCCATAAAAACCTGTCAAGATCGTTGGAATAGTCAACACCAAAGACCAGACAGTTAAGAATTTCATCGTGTCATTTAGGTTATTGTTCATCATATTATTAGAAGTCGCCGACAAAGTTTTCGTTACTTGTTGCGAAATCTGAATCATTTCAGCCGCCTGATTAGATTCAATCAATACGTCATCTAGCCGTTCATGGGCCGTTTTAGTAAATGACAATTTTGAATGATCTAAACTATGAAGCATCATTAGATCAGTTTGAATGGAACTAGATAAATAAACCAAACTCTTTTCAATGTTGGACAATTCAACTAAATCCTTATTATCAATATCATCAGATAATTTTTGATCTAAGCTATTTCTTTCTACATCCAGCTGAGTGACTGCTCTTTGGAAATATTGAGAAGCGTAAAGCAAAAATATCATCAAGAGCTCAGTCACATCTTTAGCTTCAGATAAACGCTCACGCATGGGTTCATCATTAAATTCATCAAAGACATAACTAGTTGATTCAGTATGGAAAGTAAAAACATTTTCTCCCACAACTAAGAAAGTAATTGGATGAGCCGTAAAATGCTTAATTGTATTAGTTGGCCAAATAGGAACATCATACACCAATAAATGACTGTGGGTGTGAACATCGTAGTCATAGTGAGGACGTTCATGCCGGTCGGAGATATACGAAATGATATCTGGAGTGAAATTGAATTCATCTTGCAACCGATCACTGTCTTGCTCACTTAAATTACTGATATCGTACCATTTGTACTTTGTGTCAACGGGAAAATTCTGTTGTCTAATCATCTAGTCTCACCTGCTTTAATATTACTCATCTAATCGTAACATTCATTTTTCAACTTTACTATCTTATCATGATCCGATCTAAAATAATCAAAAAACAGGCCAATCGGCCTGTTTTTCATCTAAATTGTTATTCAGTTTTATTGCTTCCAAGCAGCATCAAATTTAGATTTACCAGTGTTAATTGCATTGTTAACATTTTGATCCTTTTGTGCTGCAGAAAGAATATTTTGCATAATGCTGTTTAATTGAGTGTAAGCAGCATTTGAATTCTTTTCAACTGGAACACTGTATAAGTTCTTCATTGTAGAATCAAGCTTAGCAGGAAGTTTAGTACTCTTGTTAGCCTTGTATTCCTTTGAAGTAATTACATTGTTATTTACTGGAATATAACCAGTAGCATTAGCCCACTTAAGTTGACTTGACTTAGATACTAAGAACTTCATGTACTTGAAGGCAGCTGCTTTTTGATCAGCTGAAGCATGCTTAAACATGTAAATATCAGTACCTTGTTGCATAGTGTATTTACCTGGACGTGCAGCCACATCGTAAGTAAACTTGTTACCTACACCTTGCTTAACAAAGCCTTCACCTGCAGAAGTACCAATAAACATTGCTACCTTTTGGTTAGCAAATGGGCCAGATAAGTAGTGTTCGGAACCGGCAACTCTGAAGTAGCCCTTCTTTATACCATCAGCATAGTAATTAATAACTTTCTTTGAAGTTGAACCATTGAAGTTAATGTTCTTAGTGAAGTTTACGCCATCATCTTTCATCCCTAAAACATAGTAGTTAGAAAGAGAATCGAAGCCTGCACCTACAACCTTATGATTACTCTTCTTGTAGATAGTTTCTGAAGCGGACTTCAATTCTTCCATAGTAGTTGGAACCTTCTTGATACCGTACTTCTTAAACATATCTTTATTGTAAGTTAAAGTTTCAATTGATTTATTAAATGGAATACCATATTGGGTTCCCTTAATCTTGGCACCATCTAATAACTCAGTTCTAATGTTTGAAGCCTTAGCGCTTCCCCAACCCACGTTCTTATTGTTAATGTATGGGGTTAAGTTTACAAGCATGTTATTTTGCGCTGCATTCCAAAGCCACCCTGGGTAAGCTTGAGTAATAGTAGGTAAATTATTTGGTGATTGCAAAGTTGAATTGATTTTGGCTTGCAAATCATTGTATGCACCCTGATTTTCAAGCTTAACAGTGATCTTAGGATTTTCTTTTTCGAATTCCTTAGTCAACTTTTGCAAAGTAGATTGTTGAACCCCAACCATACCATGCCAGAAAACAACAGTAGTCTTTTTAGTAATCTTTGATGGAATCTTCTCAGAACTCGATGAAGATTTGCTGCCACCATTTGAACATGCAGCAGTCCCAATCAAAGCTAAACCAGCAACAGCCGCCATAGCAAGTTTCTTACTAAACTTCATTTGGATAAATCCTCCCAAAAATAAAACTAAATAACAAATTTTTTGATTCACTAAAGCACGATAGTTTGACCGCGCTTAGGTAAAATCCGTTCTCCATATGGGTTTTCTTCCAGCTCCGGATGCAATGTGTGCACTGGGATTAAAATTGCTGGTTCAACCTCAGAAATAATCTCTTTGAGCTCTTCTTCATCTGCGTGTCCAGAGCAACGCAAAGCTTCAAACTCAATCTTCTTCTGCGCAAACTTTTCTACAAATGGCTTGTAGGCCGGATCAAAATCTCCCAGCGGTTCCGCATTAGAGTGGATATATAAGCCACCCTCTTTGAGATCATCATAATTTTTGACTGCTTGCCAAAGGTATTCATGATCATCATCTAGAAGTTTCTGATAGGAAACTTCCAGCTCCGGATTTAAATCATTAAATCTTTTCTCCTCTGGCAAGTAATAGTAAGGATAATTCTGATCTAAACTGTCTTTTAAAAGGTGGGCTCTTTTTGCATGCAGCACAACCTTTCTTGGCGAATCAGAAATAATTCTAAGCAATCGTTCCACATTAGTTGGATAAGTATTAAATGTAATTTGGCGCTTAGGATTTTCTTTTTCTAGTTTAACAATTTGCTCAGTAAGCTCAACTTCATTCTTTGGTCCAGTAAATTCCTCACTGTTGTCGTCATGCTTTTCTTCAGGCCAAGAAACACCAGTACCTTCAATAATGAACATATCGCAATGCTTAGCAGCCTTTAAAAAATCATGTACCCAATCTGGATGGTAACCATGTAAACGGATATCCCCCGTATAAGCGATCGTTTTATCAGGAGTTTTAACAATTAAGCCGGTGGCACCATAAGCATCATGATCACTTGGCCACACTTCCATAGTAATATCGCCTACTTGAATTGGCTTCTTATATTCAGCTGCAATTATTTCCCGGGTATAACCTTTGTCATGCCCTGCAGCAGGTAATAAAAAGTCGCCATCTTCATTTAAAGCCGGCAATAATTGAGCAGTAATTTTACCAGTATAAAGTGGAATTTCTGGCGCCAAAAGATTAAGTGCCTTACTATGATCTAAATGCAAATGGGAGATGTAAGCAGCAGCATGCTTCCAACGATCTTTATCAATTTCTTTACCGGTAATTTTAGGATCATAGAAATTTGGTACCTCCCCAATCAATTGATACTTAATCAAAGTTTCAAAATCTTCATCTTCCATACTTAGTTTAAGTTCAGGACGATAAACTTCTCCTAAATCAAACAAAATATGAGAATCATTATAAGCAACTTCAATCATTGGTCCACCAATAGTGGTTAAACCATTATAAAAGGTTACTGTAGTTTTATCCTTTAAGGTCATTACGTACTACCCCTCTAATTATTTGCTTTCTAAAAATAAAGTATAGAATCAAGATCGGTAAAACAGTTAAAGTTGCCGCAGCGAGTTGCAATTGTGTTTCGCTTCCTGAGTCGGAAGTAAATGCAGTTAATCCATTGTTAAGCAGACGCATACTGTCTTCATTAGTGACAAGAAGTGGCCACAGGAATGAATTCCATCCAGAAATAAAACTCAAAAGTCCTACGGTAAAAAGACCACCTTTTGACATTGGAACCAAAATTCTCCAAATATATTCCCAATCACTAGCGCCATCAATCATTGATGCTTTATAAATTGTTTTGGAAATTGATCCAAAGTAACTTTGTAAGTAGTACATATAAAATACAGAAGTTAAAAATGGTAATACCAAACCAATATAAGTATTCAACAATCCCATTTGAGCGATTGTGCTGTAATTAGTAAAAATAATTGCCTCTCCGGGCACCATTAACAGTGAAAGTAAGATAATTTGAATAAAATGCTTACCTTTAAAGTGCAAGTTAACCATCGCAAAAGCACCTAGTAAGGCGTTAAACAAACTAACAATTGTCGTTACACTTGCCGTTATAAAGGTGTTTAAGAAGTAACGTCCAAAAGGTGCTTGAGAAAATACCTTTGCATAGTTGCTCCATTGTGGATTTTTAGGCCAAAGAGTTGGTGGAATAGTAGTTGTTTCTTGAAAACTCATTAATCCACCTAAAATCATATAAATAAATGGGAAAACCGTAATGATTGCAAAAATCGCTAAAATCACATAAGCAACAACTACACCCCAGCGAATTTTTTTCATCCCTTACCGTCCTCCAATCTTTTTCATCATTTTACGTTGTAAAAAAGTTACAAACATAATGATAATGAATAAAACTACTGTCGCAGCCATGGCTACACCTGGAGTACCTACAATTTGGAATTTATTATAAATATAGAACACTGCGGTTGTAGCTGAATTGCCGACTCCTGCTTGTCCATTGAACAGAGCATATACAGAAGTATAAACTTTGAAAGCAGCAATAATATTCATTGTCAACAAAAAGGCAATTGTTGGTACTAATTGAGGCATCGTAATTCGCCAAAACTTTTCAGTTCCAGAGGCCCCATACATATCAGCAATTGTGTAATAATTTGGATCAATATTTCTCAAAGCTCCCATCAAAATAACAATATTGAAAGCTAATGAAGTCCAAATTCCGAAGATAATAATGGTAGTAACAGACATTGCGGGATCATCAATCCAATTAGGTGCTGGCAAATGAAGAGCACGCAAAATAAAGTTAAGCATCCCATAATCACCGTTAAAGATATAACGGAAGACAATACCAATCGCAATAGTGGAAGTTACATAAGGCATAAAGAAAGTAGTTTCAAAAAACGACTTATTCTTTACCTTACTGAAGATTAGCCAAGCAAGCATGATTGAAATTGCTAATGCTACTGGAACCGAAATTAATGCATAAAGAATAGTATTTCTAATTGCTAACCAAAATTCCGGATCATGAAAAATGTATTGATAATTGCTAAAACCGGTCCAATTTAAGTTGATTAATGAGCCACTTTGGAAACTCATTACAAATGCTCGTAAAATTGGATAAATACTAAAGAAAGTTACAAAAATAATGGTTGGTGCTAAATATAGCCATGCCTTTTTTTGATTCTGCTTCATTAGTAAACCCTCTCTCCTTCCGGAGTAAAGATAAACACCCTGTCTAATCGCATTTCCAACTTAATATCATCTCCAGCTTTAATAGGAGTTTCAAGATCTACTAAAGATCGAGCCTGAACCCCATCATGAGTAAATTTCAAAATTCTTTCTCTACCAATTAATTCAACGTCATCAATATGAGCAGAGACATTTCCGTCGTCACTTGGCAAAATATTTTCAGGACGAACTGACAAAATATAGTCTCCATCTGTCAATTGACGCTTAAAGCGAGCTTGTTGTAAATCATTCACATTTAATTCAAAATCAGACCCAATAAGTTTGCCATCTTGCATTTTTACTTTAAAGTTATCAATCACTGGATTACCAACAAAGTTAGCAACAAAGTAATTGTTTGGTTCTAAGTAGAAGTTTTGACCTAAATCGTCTTGTTGAATTACACCCTCATTGAAGAGAATAATTTTATCTCCAATTGATAGCGCCTCTTCTTGATCGTGCGTAACAAATAAGGTGGTAATTCCAACTTCTTTAACTAAAGAACGAATTTCTTCACGAATCTTCAAACGCAAGCGTGCGTCCAAATTACTCAAAGGTTCATCCATGAGCAAGATTTTAGGTTCTTGAACTAAGGCTCTGGCAATTGCGACACGCTGTTGCTGTCCTCCGGATAGTTGACCTGGCTTTTGATTAGCAAAATCAGAAATTTGAGTTAATTCCATATACTTTTCTGCAATTTCCTTAGCCTTATCTTTAGGCATTTTTTGTTTACCGACAGTCAAAGGGAACATTACATTTTGCAAAACTGTCATATGTGGATATAAAGCATAGTTTTGGAAAACATATCCGATTTGACGATCTTTTGATGCAGTATTAACAACAGACTTGCCATCAAATAAAATATCTCCACTTGTTGGATTAAGAAGACCAGCCAAAATATTTAAAATAGTTGTTTTTCCACATCCAGAAGGGCCGAGCAAACATACCAAATCACCTTTTTTAACGTGAAAGCTAACGTTCTTGATAGCTTGGTGACCGTTGTCGTACACCTTTTTCAGATTCTTTACTTCAACAAACTTGTTATCATTCATAAATTCATACACCACTACATCTTGTTATTGTTACAGAATTTCTTTATCAATTTTAAGCTAAATATATCAAAATCACAAATAAAATCCGCAAAAAAATTCGTAATTTCTTTAATTAGTTTGAAAAATAATTGATTTTTTGTTCAAAAAGTTCTATAATACACAAACTTTATTTTGTAAAAATCAATTTAAATTCGGATTTACAATATATTGTATGTCATGATCTACATAAATAAAAAAGACTACTGCTATTCAGTAGTCTTTTTTGCAATTCTGATTTCTATTTAAAGTCAAAATCCGAACTATTATAAATTGTCACCACGTTCAAATTGATATTTAGATGAATTTAAGGCTTGACGAACTAAATCACTTATTAAAGTCTTTGTTTTCTTAGTGATTTCATTTGCAGTTACTTCATTAGCGGAAGTTAAAAAGCTAGTTAACATATCTCCCTGCTTATCTTTTGCTTCTTTATCAATTTCTGAAACTCGACCTACGCCGTAGCTTTGGCATTCATCACGATAAGTATTAATTTGATAAATATATTGATGGTAGCGTGGCTCTACCAACACTTGTAAAGTCTTATATAGCCAATATGCACTCTGATCAGGATCCACTGTATGGTCGGCAACTTGATAATTGGCTGGAGTGTTTTCAATATTAGTGTAGAAAGGAACATATGGAGAATAAGCATAGAATCCCATATTAATCCATTGAACCCCAGCTAATTCTTTTGGCACATCATTTCTAATTTGTAAAATACTTGATTCTTGGTTTCTATCAAGGGCAATCGAACGAAACATCTTTTGCTTCTTTTCATCCCCAGAAGAATAAGTATCCATTGGATCATATTCAGTGCCGTTATAGTGGCTTGTCAAAAACTTTTCTACATCTTCAACACCAATTTTCTTTTCCGGAACGCGAGTAAATGGCATTTCTTGACTAGTTGGATCTTGCTCAATGCTTGGATTAAACAATTTTTGACCATACCAAGTTCTTGGAGTGTTGTAAAATGCATCTGCTTCATCTTTAGTACCAAAAATATCACGGAAATTAAAAGTGCCATCTTGAGATGGGTTTAGATGATTTTCTTCAACAAAATCACGAATTGTACTTGCATACATAAAGTTGTCAGAATCATCAAAGTCCACATTTTGGATCACCATAATATTTGGACAAATTGCGTATGAATCATCCGGAACACGAGCGGCAACCCATTGGTGACCTGCACCAGTTTCTAAATACCAAACTTCTTCATTATCAGAAAAAGCAATCCCGTTACTTTCGCCAGTACCGTATTTTTCAATTAATTGACCTAAACGCTTAACTCCTTCGCGAGCAGTTTTTATAAATGGCAAAACTAAATAAACCATGGAATCTTCATTAATTCCATCTTTGACGAGTGGATCATGACCTAAACAGCGAGCATTAGTAGCCTCAGTTTCAGTGGCAGACATAGCGACGTTATATTCGTTAATTCCTTGTTCGTCCCAACGTCCTTCACTTTCATCCGCAGTTGGAGTACCAGTCCATCTGCAGCCATCTCCTTCAAGATGCATTTTAAAGCCATTATATTTAGAAACATATTCTTCATCATAATGGCGAGCTTTATTTACTACAAAAAGCTTTTCATTAATGCCACCATAACCATCTTCATCACGGGCAATCATGGTTGAACCATCTAAAGTAGCATCCTTACCCACGAGCATTGCAGTACAGTTGTCTTTTTTCATAATTTGTACTTCCTTTACTGAAATAACTTTCTTCTTATAGGTATTTTACTACTGTTTGACGATCATCTGACGATCAATTTTCGCGCGACCATCATTATAGTTATAAACAAACCCCGGTTGAACGTTGAACAGATAAACATTAAAGTCCAAGCTACCATCTGTAGAAATTGCTTGTAAATTAATTCCCCGAGCCATTAATTCGTTTCCTCTAAAGATAGGAGTTGCTTGATAAATTACGCGTTTATTTTCTCTTAAAGCACGGCGTACCTTACTTTCAAAGATTGTTTGAATCTTTTGATTGGAATAAGCTGACTGCGTAAACAAATTCTTAGGATTATTTTGATCACCAGATTGGTTGTTAGGATTGTAATTACCATCTTGATCGATTCCCGCTGAGATTGAATAAGCAATCAAGTGACCACGATTATAAATTTGAGTGCCATTACGATGGTTATAATGCCATCCTGTTGGCTGGACAAACTGTCTTACCCTTAAGCTATCATTGGCGACATTTCGCTTTTCTAGAAAAGCAGTATTTGAATGCGATGTTCTATTTAAACTATCTAAATTAGAATAGATTACCTTATTAACCTTCCATGCATTTTTGATTAAAGTGGACTTATTATGATTCACATCAATATATGCGCGATCCCCACTCTTAAAATCAAGTTTAGCTAATTGATCGTAATCTGTTTTAGATAAGCCACCATAATAAGTATTTGCACTCTTAGCATTATTAACTGTATTAGATGGATTCATGGAAAACAGGTTGTTTAAATTAAAATTTCCATCTTTTGAAAATATTCCCCAAGCAATAATGATAATTGCCCCAATAACAGTATACAAAGTTCCTTGCTTCTTTTGCTTTTTACGTGCCATAAAAAATCTCCTTTTTGGGATATTTTTTCAGTGTAGTACATGTATTATTTCATTACAACATAAAAATAAAAGTAGCGAGTAAAATCGCTACTTTCACTTAACTTCGTGCCCAATCATCAAGCATACTCAAGAAGAAACTTTCTGACAAACGCTTTATTCGACTCCCATTTTTGATCAATTCACGCGCTTTATTCAAATCCTCGTTATCTCGTCTAAAGAAATCATGATCTCCCATAATCAAATAATTAGTTGCCCTGTCTACGCTATCCTGATTTTGACCGTTCATGTTATAGATCATATTATGAGCTTCATCAACATCCATATGAATATGACCCGAGAAAACAATATTCTTATTTCGAATTGGATTATGCATTCCTAATTGTTGGGGTGTTAATTTTTCATTAACTAAATCAACATTTTTAATTTGCTCTCGCATTTTTTCAAGCAAATCTTCAGTAAAGTGTTCTCTAAAATCATCATAAACTTTCTTAGTATCAATTGAATCATCTAGTCCGCGGTGTTGTTCAACTTGAGCAATTCCTGCCCGCTGCATACAATCGATCAACCGATTATGACGTTCTTTGGGATAATAAGTTCGCGCAAAACGAAAGACATCAACATAATCATTACTTAATTGCTTTAAATGTAGCTTTTCCACTGCATCATAAATAAAGTTCAAATCAAAATTCACATTATAACCAACAATGATATCATCACCGATGAAATTGCGAAATTCAGACATAGCTTCTTTAATTGGAACACCTTCTGTCATAATTTTTTCTTCGGTAATACCATTGAGTTCAGTAATAAACTTAGGTACTCGATTAGATTTGGGATAAATCGTCAGATTACTATATTTATCTACAATCTGATTATTGCGAACTTTTATCGCTCCCAGTTCAGTAATCCGGTCTTTATACGGTCTTAGACCTGTAGTTTCAATATCTAAAAGAGTATAGTCATCCAGAAATTTAGGAATTTCTTTTCCTTTTTTGCGTAGCTTATCCTGCGCACCAGACACGTAAAGGACGCCATCTTTTACAAAAATACTCATTAAGTTCCAATTCTCCTATTCAGTAAGTTGTTTTAGCAAATTATGCACATCTGAATTCAACACTGCACTTTTTTTCTGAATATTATCAGGTAGGTCCTCTTTCTTTAGATCCGCTGTGATATAGTGCCAATTTGGAAATTGATCGACTAAACTAATCATAGGATCAAGAAGTTGGGGGCTAGTTTCATCTACCCCTAATTCCAAAACTACCACCTTTTTATCTTCATTAGCTGTTAAGAACCAACGCAAGCGAGCATTCGCATCAGTATCTGGGAAAAAATGTGCATTCAATGGCATATGGATTTCCATCTCACTATTACAAATTTCACATTTTGGGACCAAACTTTCTAAATCTGCTCCAGTTTCTTTAGCTTTAATAAAGTTCTTCACTACTTCAATATCGCTCTTTTGACCATGATTGACACCGCTAGAACATTGCATAGTTGTCCAATCTCCAAACACATCAAAGATTCGATTTGGATTAAAGCCACTATTTTCAAAATAACGCGCAAAAGTACTCGTAGCAATAAAGTATTGCTTATCATCCAAGAGCTTCTTCAAATTTCCCACATTTTCACTTGGAACATAATTGAGCGTATATTGATTAATTAATTCACTCCAAAAAGCCCATTGCTCGCCCCAAGAATCAAATTTCTTATCTAATGCATCCCCAATCGTATGGACATCATATTTTTCAGCAATTTCGCCAAAATTATTGTCAAAATTTTCTTCACTTAAAATATCTAGACCCTCTTCTTGAGCAAAACCATTTCCTGCAGTAACAATTATCGCATCCGCATCAGATAACCATTTTTTTGCTTGCTCTACTTCTGTCATTGTTTATCTCTTTTCTTTTGAATAACCAACAAAATGTAATTTACCTTTATTATATTCGCCTAAAAACACGTCACTAATACTATTATAGCCAGCTTTTTCAACTTCTTCTTCAAGCCAAGATTCATTTTTATGAATCAGTTCTAACACATCAATATTAGCTTGCCCATCACTAATAATTGGAAAGCGAATATTTGCCTCATCGTTTTCAATGACAGTTAGCTGACCATTTTGTTCAAAAATACAATTCTTGATTTTAGCTACAGAATAAATTCCTCGACTACGCAATTTAAACATCAATTGATTAGCCGAAATTCCTGCCCGCATGCAATTATTAACCAAAACTTCCCCATTTTTAATTACCTGAACTGGCTTTCCGTCCACAATATTTCGAATCCAGCTATTATGCTCACGGCCAAATTTTAATAAAAAGACAACGAGTGTCCAAACAATTAATACAAGTAAAAATTGCAAAACCTTAATACTAGGATTATAGATAATACCACCAATAATCCCACCCAAAACGTAATTTTGTAATTGATCTAAAGCTGTCGTAGGAGCAAGATTACTTTTTCCAAAAAGATTAATTTGGAAAATCAAGGTTAACATCCCTAGAGCAAATTTGATAAATAATTCAGTATAGTCTAATTGCATTTTATTTCCTCACATCAACTTTATGATCAATCACATGGGCCCGATTTAATGTATAAGTATTATTATCAGCATTAAGATTCAACTGATAATCAATATTTTTAGAATCAATTCTTACTATCATTCCATTTTGCAAGCTAGTGGAATTTACTAATACATCATTTTCCGCCACATTATTGTCTCGAGCAACTGATTTAATAAATGGAATAATTTGCGTAGCTTGTGACTTTTGCGAATTAATTTGAGTATATTTCTCATATTGGCTTCCTGCAAAAAGCAATAGAAACAATAAGGCGATTATCCCTAAATCACGATATCGAGTTGCAAAACGATCTTTTAAATATAAAAAAGTAAAAATGATCATCGCTCCTGCCGCAATCAGCATCAACACATATAATATGGTTCTGTCACTATTTTGATTATTTTGAATATAGTTAATTGTATAAAAAGTCATAATTCTATCTTGTTAGTGGTGTTTCATCTCGTTTATTATCTAATTTCACATGTTCTGTCACAATAGCAGTCAAAGTTTTGGCCAATAAAAGCATATTTTCAACTGTCACATATTCATAGCGCCCATGAAAGTTGGCCCCTCCATTAAATAAATTCGGGGTTGGGATTCCTTTTTGCGTAATAAAATTACCATCTGTTCCGCCACGAAAAGGTACGTGGTTAATTGGTAAATTCATCTTTTGATAAGCATGGTGGACTAAATTCACCACATAGGGATGCTTTTTAATGGTATCACCAGGTGAAATATATTGATCATACATTTTTAAACTAACTCGGCCTTCGCCATATTTTTGATTCAAAGATTTTACTGTATTCTCAATCAATTTTTTATGCTTTAAAAACGAATCCGTATCAAAATCACGAATAATTAAATCAATTTCTGCATGATCAACATTTCCATCATTGCGTAAAATTAAGATAAACCCTTGATAGTCACGACTTTCTTCAGGAACAAAATTAGTTGGCAATTGATTGATGAATTCATTAGCAATCAGAGTCGCATTTACCATTAAATGATAAGCTTCTCCGGGATGCACTACTGTGCCCTTGATTTTAATCTTAGCAGCTGCCGCATTAAAAGTTTCATAAGCAATATCGCCTGGATTTCCATTATCTAAAGTATAAGAAAATTCTACTGGAAAACGGCTAACATCAAATCTTTTAGCTCCTTGACCAATTTCTTCATCTGGACCAAAAGCAAGCCAAATATCACCATGCTTAATTTCAGGATTATCTTTTAAATATTTTGCCATTCCAAGCAAGCCCGCAATTCCTGCTTTATCATCGGCCCCTAGTAATGTATTACCTGAAGCAGTGATCAAAGTTTGTCCGATTACTTTTTTCAAAGAAGGAAATTCTGTGGCAGATAAAGTATACCCATGACCTAATACAATATCTTGACCATCGTAATTTTCAAAAATCTGTGGTTGAATATTGTCCGCATTAAAATCCGCAGTATCAACATGCGCTACAAAACCAATTGGGGCAAGCTCCTCCTTAATATTGGCAGCAATTTTACCAACCGTGTAAGCATCCTTTTCAGAATATGAAACTTCTACTAAGCCTAACTTTTTCAATTCAGAAACTAACTCTTTGAGTAACTTTACTTGACCCTTTGTAGTTGGTATTGCATTGCTATTTTCATCAGAGCGAGTATTCATCTTTGCATACTGGATAAACTTATTCTTTATATAATCAAAATCATAATCTACCATGTTCAGTCCTTCTTTCTTATTTTGAAATTATTTTAGCACAGAAAAAAAGCTACTGACCAAATACTCAGTAGCTAGAAAATCAAAAACTAATTTTTAATTTCTTTCAGACCTTCACGACGTCTTCCCATATTGAACCATGGTGAAACTGTAAATGCCAAAACATCATTAATTACATAAATAAGTGAGTTTATAGCCATCGCTAAGGTAGCATCACCTTCGGCATAAGTTACGCCCCAAAGAATTAATTGAAAAATACCACTAGCTGTCCACCAGAAGTATTGGTTGTTGTAACGCATAAAGCACATAATACCAGCAGTAAGAGAAATAGCAAAACTAATAGCATCAATCCATGGACGAGGATCATTAGTAAACTTACCAATCAAGTAACCACTAACTGCATAAACTGCTAAAGTACCAACGATAGCAATAACCCATTCTTTAGCTCCAAATTTTCGCAAGTGGTTCTTAGTATCATCATTCCATGACTTTACTGAAAGAATAACTGGCAAATCAAGAGTAGCAATATAAGCAATTTGTTCAAAAATTGATAAGTAGTTCTTAGCTTCAAGTCCTGCATAAATAAAACAAGCTGCAGAAATCAACCCAAGCCAACCATTGATTGCTTTAGTAGCGTTAATTGCGAGCACGCATAAAGTACCAAGTAAAGTACCAATAAAAGTGATAATAGTGACTGGTGTCATCTTTTGTTGAATTAAAAGTGCAAGTTGAAAGCCAAAAGCAAAAAACCAAAGCATGTAGTTTTGTACAGGCCAGCCTTTTAATTGATTAAAAAGCCAGACAAAATAATTCTCGTTGTTATCAGTATGCATAAAGTCTCCCCATTCCATTCTATGCTTCCGAACACTATATATTGTGTTTGAAGCGAACTTTTTTCTTAAAAACGACATTATCTAGTATAGTAGCCTGATTTTTTAAATACAAGAATTGACTTTTATTTTTATTTTGCTATGCAAAAAAAGAGCAGCTTTCGCCACCCTTTTTTAGAAAAAATATTAATGTTGTGATGCACTGGTTGTTGTATCAGGCTTTTCTTCTTTCTTTTCTTCTTCAGCTTCAGCTTTTGTCGAAGCACCAGTTTTTGCGTCTGGATCTGAATTGCGACGGTAAGTTGCACCAGTTGTTGCATCTGGATCTACGACTAATTTTTGACCAGTAGTCTCGCAGAAATATTTAACAAGTGGATATAAATCTTGAACCCATTCATAAATACCAGCGTAATTGCCCTTATCATCTTCAACACGCTTGTAATAATGCAAAACCAATTCTTTTAAATTACCTGTGGGAACTGGCATGTAGACATCATCATGACCATCTTGCTTGGTACGAAGCGCATGAACCACTTTTTTAGCTTCAGGAATCACATCTCCCACATTAGGGTGAACTGCACCCATAGTATCCCCAACTTGGTCAGGAGTACGTTTAGCCTTCATCTTATAATTAGGATTGGTTGGACGATTGTACCATAAAAATTGATTGTTATCATCAACAAAAGTTAATTCCCCAATAGTACTGCGAAGCATCCAGTTAAGTTGATCCACTGTCATTAACCCTGCATCTAGTTTTACATAGTCGCTACCTTCAGCTGCATGAACTTTTTTAGCTGCTTTTTCAAGCCAATCTGGATCATTTTTGTCAATTCCCTCAATTGTAGTACCAGCTTCGGACTTTCCTTCTGCCTTGAAATCTTCTTTCATATATTCATCGGGATTCATATCTTTAAGCCACTTAGGTTCTGCCATAATTAAAACTCCTTTGATAAACACAAACTTTGTACAAATCCATTGTATTATGTAAGCTGTTTCATAGCAAGGAAATAGCTAATTTAATTAATACAAGTATATTTATTTTATATAAAAAATCACATTTTTGTTTCTATGCGATGCTTATCCAAATGAACAATTTTATCAAACATCGATTTTTCTTTTTCTGAAATTTTATGGGCTACTTCAATAACAGCGATTTTTGGATTTTCAAGTAAAGTTTTATGAATTGCTAAGGATAAATTAGGATCTAACGCACTAGTAGCTTCATCAGCTAACAAAATTGGTCTTTGGGACAAAAGTGCGCGTGCAATCTCAACCCGCTGAATCTGTCCTCCAGATAAATTATTCCCACCTTCGCCGACATTGCTATCTAGGCCATGTTCTTTTACCAAATCTTCTAAGCCAGCTTCTTTAATTGCTGCTTGTAATTCTTTATCACTTACTTTTCTACCCAACGTGATATTAAAGCGCAAAGTATCATCAAACATAAATGGCTTTTGATTCACATAGGAATAAAAATTATGAGCCTTTTCCCAGTTGCCTGAAACATTTTTCCGATTGATGATAATCTCTCCATTTTTCGGCTTTTTTAATCCTAACATTAATCTTAAAAGGGTTGTTTTTCCCCAACCGCTTGGAGCCATCAAGAGAACCTTTTCACCAGGCTGAACATCCAAGTTTACATTTTCAAAAATCCGTTTTTTATCTTTATGCGTTACATAAGATAAATCCCGAATTTGCATCCCTTCAAAATCACCTGGAATATGCTTATTATGCTTAAACGTATAGTTGAGAGCCTTCTTAGTTTTTTCCCACATTGGAACTGTAGATTTAACTTGATTAAATTCATTAAAAAGCGTTACAACTGGCGTTATGAAGTTCATTGCCAAGTCAACCATCATTACCAGCGTTCCCACTTCTAATTGGCCTTGCATCATTAAAATACCGCCAATTGTACATGGAATTATAAAACAAAACAATTCAGCAGCAGAATAAATTAATTCCAATGCCCACGCTTGAGTTAAGGACATTTTTCTCAAAGCATTTTCCATATTGCGAGCAGCGTTAATAGCACGGCTCACTATATCTTCTTGGACATTATATAATTTAGCTGATTGAGCTCCGTTTAAAGAGTCAGAAACATTCTGGGTATAAATTGCATTCTTGGCTGCCCAAATTTTTGATTTTTTGGTAATAACCGAACTGGTAATCATTTGAATTAAGGCTGGCACAATCATTGCCACTACAAAAACTACAGTCATTTGCCAAGAAGAATAAAAAGCAAAACTAATTGCACCAATAAAAGTCAATCCTTGTAAAATCATATCCAATTGAGCATTTACACGATTTGTTTCAATCTGTTTTAAATCATTAGTCAATAAAGATAATCCATTTTTGATATCTGGATTACCCTGATCTACTAAATAAGTTAGATTCGCTCTCTTAAAAACCATATTTACGTCTCGAACAATAGTCATTTTAACCGTTTCATATACAAAATTACTTGCCATAAAACATAATTGACCAAGTCCAGTTAAAATTGCCAAACGAACTAGATGCATGTAATCATGCGATCCCGAAGAAGCAACATTAAGCATAATTTTGATCATATAAGCAACAAAGACAATATTACAGGCTTTAATTGCTGCCAAAATTGTAAACAACACAACTTGGCTTTTTTTCGCATATTTTAAACTCATAAAAACTGCTTTTTCCCTTCAAACTTATTACTGGAAACATTATACGCGAAAAGGTAGCAACTTCTCAAATTAGCTAGATATCAACGAATGATGTAGAATGGAAAGAAATGTTGAAAAGGAGTTTGAAAATGAAGACAGGTACTAAAATTATTACTCTAGACAACGGTTATCATCTTTGGACTAATACTCAAGGTGAAGGTGACATTCATTTACTCGCTCTTCACGGCGGTCCTGGCGGTAATCACGAATACTGGGAAGATACTGCAGCACAATTGAAGAAGCAAGGTCTTAATGTTCAAGTTACCATGTATGACCAATTAGGTTCTTTATATTCAGATCAACCTGATTATTCTGATCCAGAAATTGCCAAGAAATACCTAACTTATGAATACTTTTTAGATGAAGTTGACGAAGTTCGAGAAAAATTAGGCTTAGACAATTTCTATTTAATTGGTCAAAGTTGGGGTGGCTTGTTAGTTCAAGAATATGCTGTAAAATACGGTCAGCACTTAAAGGGTGCTATCATTTCTTCAATGGTTGATGAAATTGACGAATACGTAGAATCTGTAAACCGTCGCCGTCAAGAAGTTCTTCCACAAAGTGAAATTGATTTCATGCATAAATGTGAAGAAAATAATGACTACGATAACAAACGTTACCAAGATGACGTTCAAATTTTAAACATTAACTTTGTCGATAGAAAGCAGCCTTCAAAGCTTTACCACTTAAAGGATATTGGTGGCAGTGATGTTTACCATGCATTCCAAGGTGACAATGAATTTGTCATTACTGGGAAACTTAAAGATTGGCACTTTAGAGATCAATTAAAGAACATTAAGGTTCCAACTCTTTTAACTTTTGGTGAACAAGAAACAATGCCAATTTCTACTGCTAAAATTATGCAAAAAGAAATTCCAAATTCTCGTTTAGTAACTACACCAGATGGTGGTCATCACCACATGGTTGATAATCCAGATGTTTATTATAAACACTTAGCCGACTTTATCCGTGAAGTTGAAAATGGTAGTTTCAAAGGTGAATAACCAATAAAATAGCCCCTAGATTTTTTTGGAATCTAGAGGCTATTTTTTGATCCAAATTCTAATAAATTGTAAGTTTATTTAAGCTTAAATTTTCATCAGTAATAGTATATTTTTTCAACTCAAAATCAGTAGCATAATTACAATAATATGTCTTCGTTTTTGATGAATAGCAAGCTGTGTAAACCGTATATTCATCTTTTCCTTGATTATTAATGACGCTTCCTTTTACCATAGCGACTGACTTCAAAATATTAAAGAATTTTGCCACATTCGCAGTTTCACCTTTTTGAGTAGGATAATTTGCATTCAAATATGCTACTTTGGCAAATCGAGAAGCAGGAATACTATCGCCCGGTAAACCCAAGCTACCAGTACCAACGCCCCATGGCATAACCTCTTGGCCATTCCAATTTTGAAGCGTAGCATCATGAGGACTCAAGCCAGTATAATTTCCTAAATTAGTTACTTGCCAATTAAAATCTGGACTATTAGTTAAAACGCCTAACTTATCTTCAAAAACTTTCATCCCATATTGTTTAGAAACTTCTACAACTATTGCTTCTTCATTATCACTGATAATCCAGTGAAGAGGAGCAACTGCAAAATCTGAATTAATAGCTTCACTGACTAAGTTTACATTTTTCAAAGCTTCCTTTACTTCTTTAACTGTAGTAAAGTTTTGCGTTACCCAAAGCATAATCTCATAAGAGGCTAAATTAATTTTTCCATTCACTGGTTCTTTACTAAATTGGGCATAATGAGGGAAGTTTAAACCAGCTATTCCCAAGCCATCTTCATTAAAGCAATCAAAATAAGAAGGATAACCATCTACTACGATACCCATCCCAATAACAGCTTTGCTAGTCTTGGTATCAGCTAGAAATTTATATGGTAAAGGATAATTACGTGGCGTAACGATTACTTTTTCACCATAATCTTGGCCCACATCAAGATTTCTACCAAAATACAAATTTCCTTGATCATCTGTAAATCTTAAACCTGTACACATTTTTAATTCTCCTTAACTTTAGCTTTTTGATTTTGATGTTTAGCAATATAAACTCTTTGAATTTTCTTAATCCTAATTACTGAAATGACTAAAAGTACAAAGCCCACAATTACAAAGGCCATCATGAAGTACCATGCCACTGTAAAACTCGCTTTTCCTTTAATTATTCCAAATAATGGTGCACCAATAGCAAATCCAATCGCATAGGCTAGACCTACATACCCTAACATTACTCCTTGATCTTTAGCACCAAACAAATCTTTTGCCATGAATGCTGGGCCAGACATATAGCTAAATACGGCCAAACCACAAAAAATTGAATAAGCTATTCCGGCTACTTTGCTCACATGGGAACCATATGGTTGCAAACTTACAAAGATCATCATGGCAATAGATAAAACATACATGCATCCCGCATATGTCATAGATTTAGCTGTACCAAATTTATCAAATAAGATTCCACCGGATACATTACCAATTAAACAACCAACTCCATACATGGATCCTATTAGACCAACATCTGTTAATGATAATTTAGTATCAAGAAAAGCGGCATAATCTTCATTTAAAGAAGCTAGACCTAAACCAATAATTAGAAAGCCCAAACTAAAAATCCAAAACCATTTCATTTTTAAAACTTGCTTACCGCTCCAGCCTTGGAATTCTTCTGCTTTTGCCTTTTCTTGGGCGGCTTTACTTTCTTTCAATTCTTGTTCGCTAACCACAATTTCATTCTTTTTAGGCGTTCTAATAAATATTGCAATAATTACACCTACAACTAGCAGTGCAATCGCAAAAATAAAGAAAGGAGCCATCGAAGTTAGATGGCCAGTTTTAGTATTACCAGTCATAAAGTGCTTTAAGATTGCTTGAGTAGCAGGTTGCAAAAAGATATTACCAATCGAACCACCACAAAAGGCAACTCCTAAGGCAGCCCCACGACCTTTTGCAGGAAACCAGTGATTAATTACCCAAGGAACACCTTGTCCAGAATAAAATGTTGAACCAATCATACAAATGATAGCTGCAATATAGAATTCTGGTAGTTTTGTACTAATTCCAAAAATTACGTAGGCAACTGCTGAAAGACCAATACCGATTAAGTACATTACCCTAAAATTTATCTTTTCAAGACCTTTACCAATAAATGGAGATGCGACAGATGCCGCAATAGCACCAAATGTAAAAATCAAGGTATAAGAAGCGAGCGTAAAATGGAATGTATTAACTAACGGGTGGACAAAAAGTGGTTGAATATTTTGAGCAATACCATAAGGAATGGCTTGAGTAAGCATACAAAGAAATACCATAAAGTACTTATATGCTTTGCTGACAGTTTTTTCATTACTTGCACTAGCCATGACAAACACCTCTTTCTAAATAATCTTATTTATCTAAAACAATTTCAGGCTTATCTGCTACCATTTGCTTTTGAATATCTTTAATTCTGATTGCAGCAATTACTAGCAATATGAAGCCAATCGTTACAAAACCAATAGTGAAGCACCAAGCAATCGTAAAATTGGTAATTCCTTTTATTACACCAAAGAGAGGTGCACCAATAGCAAATCCAATCGCATAAGCTAAACTAATGTATCCCAAGTTAACTCCTTGTGCTTTTGAACCAAATAAGCTTTTAGCCATAAATGCTGGACCAGACATATAGCTAAATACTGATAGGCCACTTGTAATAGCCCAACCCATACCAGCATACAAACTTATCCTACTGTCATAGGGATGAAATGAAATAAAGATCATCATCAAAATCGAAATAATTAACATAATTCCAGCATAAGTCATTGATTTAGCTGTACCGAACTTATCGAATAAATATCCTCCAGAGATATTTCCGACAATACCCGCTACACCAAAAACAGATCCAATAATTCCTACTTCAGTCAGTGATAATTTAGTATCTAAAAAGGCCGCATAATCTTCATTTAAAGAAGCTAACCCTAAGCCAATAATCATGAAGCCAATACTAAAAATCCAGAACCATTTCATCTTTAAAACTTGTTTACCTGTCCAACCTTGAAATTCGTGAGCAGCTTTTTCATGAGCTACTTTTTTATTCTCTTTAACTTCATCTTTAGATGCTAAAGCTTCAGTTGGCTTAGGTACTCGAATGAATGCTGCGATTATTAATCCGGCAATTAATAAGATAGCTGCAAAAATAAAGAACGGCGCCATCGAAGTTAAATGACCAGTCTTAGTATTACCAGTCATAAAATGCTTCAATATTTCCTGGGTAATAGGTTGAAGAAAAATATCACCAATTGACCCACCACAAAAGGCAAGTCCTAATGCAACGCCACGACCCTTTAAAGGAAACCAGTGATTAATTACCCATGGAACACCTTGACCAGAATAGAACGTTGAACCTACCATACATACTATCCCAGCTATATAAAATCCTGGCAGTTTCGTACTTATCCCAAAAATGACATAGGCACCAGCTGACAAAACAATACCAATGATATATAGAAGTTTAAAGTTTACTTTTTGTAATGCTTTTCCGACAAAAGGTGAAACTATTGAACCAACTACAGCACCAAAAGTAAAAATTAATGTATAAGAAGCTAATGTAAAATGAAAAGTATTAACTAATGGGTGTACAAATAAAGGCTGTATTAACTGAGCAACTCCATAAGGGATAGCTTGAGTTAACATACACAGAAACACCATAAAATATTTATAGCCTTTACTTACAACTTTTTTATTTGTTGAAAGGTTATCAGCCATAGCGATACATCTCTCTTTCAAGTCCAAAATATATTATTGTATGCACTTTCAGTATTCAACAAATATTTAGTAATCACAAATAAAACGGCTTATTATATTATAATTATTAATTTCAAATTATTAAGAAAAGACTAAACCGATTTAAATACTATCTAAATTTTAGATTTATATATGATTTACATGTATAATTATGTGTATACAAGTAAGCGATTTTACGTAGATATAGGAGAATGTATTATGTCAAAAATAACAACTTTTGGAAAAGTAACAGCTTCAATTGCTTTAGCATCCCTTATGCTAGCTGGATGTAGTTCAAACAATGATTCCTCCCAAAGCAATTCTTCCACTAAAAATAGTTCTAAGGTAAGTTCCACTAAAAGCCAAACTAAAAAAGCAGTAAAAGAAAATACTACTAAGCTTAAAACTCAAGAAATTAACTTAAGTCAGTCTGAAGCTTTAAATAAGTTCAATGAACAATTTAAAGACAAAAAAATCAAAGAAATTGACTTAGAACTTGAAAATAATAAGTATATTTACAAAATTGATGGCTTTGACATGAATAAAGAATATACAGTTAATATCGATGCTAATTCTGGAAAGATTTTAAATACTCATTCCGAGAAACTTGATTTAGACGAACATTTACAAAAAGGAATTAACCTAGATAAAACTATTAGTCGTGAAGAAGCAAGTAAAATTGCTGAAAAACATGCTACAGGTACTAGCCAAGAATGGAAGTTAGAACAGGACAATAATCAAACCATTTGGGAAGTTAAGGTCGTTAGTGCTAACAAAGAAACCGATGTTAAAATTGATGCAATTAATAAGAAAGTATTACATGTTGAAAAAGACTAAAGAAAAAAGCTCCAAAATGGAGCTTTTTTAGTTAATCTAATTTTTTAGCTAAAATATAATCAATTTGTGGGTCTTCTCCCACTTGAAATACATGCTGTCCCACCCTAGTGAAGCCATCTTTTTTATAAAACTTTTGAGCAATTAAATTATTTTCATAAACTCCTAGCCACATATAATCATAATTTTCTTTACGAGCAATTTCTTCAGCTAATTTAATTAAAACAAGTCCTAATCCTTGATGTTGAAACTTTTGTCTCAAATAAATCCGTTCTACTTCCAGAGCGTTGGGTTTTACGTTTTCAGTTTGGGCAGAATTGACATTCACTTTTAGATAACCGGCCACTTCGTCTTTTACCATCAAAAAGAAAAAGCGACTATCAGAATTATTAATCTGAGCGAGCAATTTTTCCGTAGCATAATCTTCTTTTAAGAATCGTGCCATATCCGCAGGTGCAGTATATTCATCAAAGGTAGCCTTAAAAGTTTCCCGGGAAATAGCTTGCAGTTCTTTTACATCATTTTCTGTTACATCTTTAATTGTATATTCCACCATCAATATTCTCTCTTTCCACCATTTTTAACAAAATGCCAATTTTGATCTACATTTTGTTCAACTTTACTGAGTAATTTATTTAACTGCTTTCTCTCACTTTGATCCAGTCCTCTTAATGCCATCTGATTCGAGAAACTATTCTCTTTTTCAATTACTTGAGCTAACTCTTTTCCCTTTTCAGTTACAAATAAATGCCGAATCTTTTTATTATTAGGATCTGACTTCTTCACTACCAATTCTTGTCTCTCTAATTTTTGAATGCTCCGAGCTACTGTTGTTCTATCCATACTCAAAATTTCTGCAATACGATCCGAAATCATTCCGGGATTTTCATAAATTCTTACTAAGTATAAATATTGACCTCGAGTGAGTTTAATCTGCTTGAATTCAATGTTGGCAATTGAATCCAGAGCCCTTGAAATTGTGCCAATTTTTCTTAAAGTATCTTTTTCCATAACTAACCTCACTTATCAAAGTTTAATATATTTTTGTTGTAAATACAACAAAAATATAATGATAGCAGTTCTCTTATGAATAGGGTAATATTAAGAAGAGGAGGAAAAATTTATGGAAAATAATACTATATTCTTAATCTCAGTTTTTTTAGTGATGTTAATTGCCTTAGAACATATTGTAATCTGTGGCTTGGAAATCTTTGCATCCCCAGAAAAGCAAGCCAATATGTTTGATATGCCCCTGGAATATGTTAAAAAACAGGAAACTCGCATTTCTATGGCTAATCAAGGAATTTACAATGGAATGTTGGGAATCACTATCTTACTTTCTTATTTTGTATTTTCAAATAATCCTGCCGTCTTAATTCACGTTTGGCAATTATTAATGCTTTTCATCATTGTCGTAGGAGCTTTTGGTGGATTCACTGCTACCAAGAAAATATTTTTTGTTCAAATGCTACCTGCTTTAATTGCTTTAATTTTACTCTTTCTTTAGAGCATATTAGTGGAAGTTTCCTATTAATTCTAGATATAATACAGCTTATAGAAAGTGTATTAGATTTAGAATTGAGAGTAATATGAAAAAAGCACTAATTATAATTACAAGTTTAATCATTGGAATTGCAATTGGACTTACTATCAAGGAATTTTTGCCCGCTACTCATTCTTATCCGGTTAAAAAAGAAAAAATTTCTTCTATTCATAAAGTTTCTACCAATACAGCTCAAGAAGAAGCTCCGATTATTAAAATTAGTCAAAATCGAGCAATTAAAGACTTTCACCGTCTGTACCCTAACACTAAAGTTACAGAGATCAAATTAACCATCCAACATCAAAGCTATATTTACGATATTGTTGGTTATGATACTAAAAAAGATTGCACTATAAAAATTAATGCCAGTACTGGCGAAATCTTAGGGCAATCTACTTTAAGAAATGAAGATCAGGGAGTGGACACCGAAGAAGATACTTTACAAATCAACAAGCTCGTATCTAGGAAAGAAGCTAGCCAAATTGCAATCCAAAAAGTTGGGGGTGGAGAGGCTCGAGAATGGACTTTAGCCGTTACCCCCTCTCATACCAACCCTATTTGGACGGTAAAAATTATTGACCATAATGAAGTTACAAAAGTTAAAATTGATGCTCTTTCAAAAGAGATAATAAACAACTAAAAAGACGAGATCCTTGTGGATCTCGTCTTTTTAGTTTATCTAGATTGGCTATCAGCACGTGATTTGTAAGTACCTTCCGCAGTATTAATAACCAACTTTTCGCCTTCTTTAATAAAGTCAGGAACTTGAACAACTAAACCAGTTTCCATAGTAGCTGGCTTACCACCACCAGCAGCAGTAGCGCCCTTAATTTCAGGTTGAGTTTCTTGAACAGTCAATTCAACAGTGGCTGGCAAATTAACGCCGATCAATTCAGTATCATTTACGAATTCCAAATCTACGTTAGTATTTGGAATAAGGTATAACTTGTCATCACCTAATTGGTCTGCAGAAACTTCATATTGGTCATAAGTTGCAGTATCCATAAAGGTATAAATATCACCTTCGCTATAAAGAAATTGAGCTGGCTTCTTAACCAATTCAACTAAATCTACCTTTTCAGTTGGACGCATAGTTTTGTGAACTACCGCACCACTTTTAACATCGCGCAAATCCATTTGCATAACGGTGTTACCCTTACCAGGCTTGTGGTGGTTAGCCTTTAAAACCATAATTAATTTGCCTTCTTGACTGAAGACCATTCCTTTTTTCAAATTAATTGCTTGTACCATTTTTTAATCTCCTTCATCACAAAACAACTTCTTTTAGCATGCCAAATTTTGCGCTGGAGGTAAAGCAAACTTTTTAATTAATAATAAATAAATCATGTTCATGATTTTATTATACCAAACTAAAAGTGACGCAGATAAATTTGATCAATTAAATGTCCAGTAGTTTTATGTAAAATCAAACTAGCTCGTTGTTTAGTCGGCGCAATATACTCTCTTAAATTAACTAGATTGATCATCTGCCAAGTTTCTTCGGCAAACTTAGTTGCTTCTTCACGAGGAGCATTCGCAAGCTCATAATAGTAATTATCTGGATCATTCTTATTCATATCCATTACTTTATAAAAACGCTGCATATACCATTTTTCAATTATGTTTTCCTCGGCATCAATATAAAGTGAAAAATCAAAGTAATCACTCGTCACTACTTGTCCTCCGCGAGGGAGCTGTAAAGTATTGATCCCCTCGATAATTAAAATATCAGGATTTTGAACATGACCATATTTCCCAGGAACTATATCGCTTAATTCTTGCGAATAAAGTGGATATACAATATCATCTTTGCCACTCAAGACATCTTTTAAAAAATCGGTCAACAAGGCCATATCATAACTTTCCGGAAAGCCTTTACGTGACATCAGGTTTTTTCTTTTCAATTCAGCATTAGGATAAATAAAACCATCGGTAGTCATTAGATGCACTTTTAATTCTGGATAAGTTCTACTAAGCAATAGTTGTAGAAGTCGTGCAGTAGTAGATTTACCGACCGCTACCGATCCAGAAATCCCAATAATAAAAGGTGCAGGTTTTAGATCCCTATGCAAAAATTCTCTTTGTTTTGCTTGACCGCTTCGCTTTTCTTTATATACTAGATGCAAATAACTAATTAAAGTGGTGTAAATTTCATGCACATCCGTTAAATCAACTACATCCCCCAAAGATTTAATATTGGCTAACTCTTCCTGAGTAATCTCAACTTTATTTTTGGGAGCAAGTTTTGCCCATTCATCTCGATTAAAAGCTGTGTAATTCTTCATAATTTTTCCTCTTTGTTAATTCTTATTTTATTATAAAAGAAAGGAGAAAAAATATGAAAAAAATAGTTTTATTCGGAGATTCACTTTTTAATGGTTTTACTAACCATCAAAACACTACTATCGTTACCGATTTATTCAAAGCCGCTTTACCAAATACAAATATCGATAATATTTCTAAAAGTGGAGCAACAACTGTTGAGGGACTGGACTACATTCATCAAATTGATCCAGGAGCTGATCTAGTAGTCATCGAATATGGCACCAATGATTCTTCAACTGGTTGGGGACTCAGTTTAGAAAACTACCAATATAATCTGCTCTCTATGATTAATCAAATTGGAAAGAAGCGCGTAATCGTAGTTGGTCCAAGTTTCCCTGATCCTAATAATGTCGAAATCAATCAATTTTATCCAGCAGATCATCTAAATGCCTTTAACCAAGTAGCAAAAACTTGTGCTGAGCTTAATAATGCTCCATTCGTAGATTTAATTGCTAGTTTTAAAAAGCAAAAAGACATCTCCCTACTTTATCAAGCAGATGGTCAACACCTTACTGCAAGAGGAAATGCCTTCTTAGTTAATTCCATTGTACCAAGTATTAAGAAAAAACTTAATCTTAAGTAGGATCGTTATCCTACTTTTTTAGTTTGTAATACATCATTACATGCTTGACGTCACCTTCATCAAAGATGTCGCCTTCGGTTTCATAGCCAAGATAATCATAAAATGGCTTCGCTTGCATTTGTGCATGACAATAAACGCGATCGGCTCCTTGGCTTATCAAGAATTGGTGCACACTTTTCATCATTTTAGCCCCTAAGTGTTGGCCCCGGGTATCTTTATCTACAGCAACGCGTCCAAACATCCACTTGTCACCTTTCTTAAAGACGCGGCAAGTTGCCAAAGCACAAGTTTGATCATTATTTAATAAATAAACTTGAGTCGCAACTAGATCAGTATCATCTAGTTCGGGAAGAGTGATTTTTTGTTCCACTACAAATGAATTAATGCGTAATTTTTCTACACAAAAGAGTTCACGGCCGCTCATTTCGTCAACTTTTTTAAAAACGAATTCGTTTATCTTTTCCATTTTACTCCCCTAAATAATTGCTATTTTTGCCAAACCATTTTTCATTTAGTTCTTTTAATTTGCTATTTTTCTGCAAATTAATTAAACCTTGATTGATCTTTTTACGTAAAGTTTTATCCCCTTTACGCATCCCTACTGCAAACATATCAGCTGGGACTTTCGGATTTTCAATTACCCGATAATTTCCCTTAGTCATATGAGCAATGTAATAGTTGGCATAAACTTCATCAAGTAAAATTCCCTTAATTCTACCAGCATTCAAGTCCAAAAAAGAATTTGGAATTTGATCATAAAGAACAACATTTTTAGCATGGATAACGTTTTGCTTTCCTTCATACCACTGCTGCGCTGTCGAACCAGTTTGCATCCCTAAATCATAATTCTTCATCTGACTAAAATTATGAATAGGACTATTCTTCTTTACAACCAAAACTTGTTCATTGCGTAAATATGGGCGACTAAAGGCAACTTTTTCTTTTCTTTGGGGCGTTTCGCTATAACCATTCCAAATCAAATCAATTGTACCGTTGCGTAGCTCAGTAACATTCATTGACCAGTCAATTGTTTGAAAACTAACTTTGATTCCATATTGCTTAAACACTTCTCTGGCTAAATCAACGTCATATCCGGTAAGTTGGCCGTTCTTTTTCACAAATCCCATGGGAACAAAAGAATCGTCCAGCCCTATTACTACTTGCTTCTTTTTTTCAATTTTTGACCAAGTATCTTGAGTATTAGCTCTTTTTTGTACACTTTCACATCCCGTCAACCCTAACAAAAGAAAGGGGAGGATAATCATCCAAAATTTTTTCATAGGCTAGCCCTCATTTAACGGTTTTATCTTAAGTACCTGATCCGCCACATTTTTTGCAAAAGTTAAATCGTGAGTAATGATTAATTGCGTCAAACCTGTTTTTTTCAAATTCAAGATCATTTTCTCTACTTCTTGACGCAAATTAGGATCAAGGGCACTTGTGGGTTCATCATAACAAAGAATTTTTGGTTTCATTGCTAAAGCACGTGCGATTGCGACCCGCTGTTTTTGTCCCCCAGATAACTGGAATGGATACTGATTTTCATGGCCATGCATTTGTAATTTTTCAAGCCAATCTTTAGCGTTTTGATCAGCTTCAGTATCACTTTCTTTTAAAACTAATCTTGGAGCGAGCGTTACATTTTGTAAAACGCTCAAATTAGGAAAAAGGTTGAAATCCTGAAAAACGACGCCCACTTTACCGCGGTCGTATTTTTTATTATCAATTAAAATTTCACCACTATTTTGAGTTTCAAGCCCCGCGATAATTCTAAGTAAAGTGGTTTTCCCGGCACCAGAAGGGCCAACAATCGTCATGATTTCACCGTCTTTTAAAGTAAAGGAAATACCCTTTAAAATCGGACGTCCATTAAATTCCTTGCATAAATTCTTAACTTCAAGCATTGCCATTCCTCCTTATCTGTAGTAACTAAAGTATTTTTCAATCTTCTTTTGAACAAAAGCACATAGACTAATTAAGAGTAAGTAAATTACTCCTACTAACACAAGCGGAACCAAAGTTACATCTCTTGCCATTGCTACATTCCCGGCTCTTAACAAATCTCCTAATCCAATGACATAAACCAGAGAGGAGTCTTTGATCAAATTAATAACTTCATTTCCAATTGATGGTAAAACAATTTTTATTACCTGGGGAATAATGATGTGAGTCATAGTTTGAAAACGACTAAGTCGTAAAACTTGCGCTGCTTCAAATTGACCTTCACTAATTGATTGCAATCCACCGCGAAAAATTTCTGCAAAGTAGGCAGCATAGTTAAGCACAAAAGCAAAAAGTGCAGCTTCATATCTTGGAAAAACAATCCCAATAATTGGTAAACCATAAAAAACAAAAATAAGTTGCAACAAAAGTGGTGTCCCACGCATAATCCAAACATAGAATTCTACCAGCCACTTTAAAGGTTTAATGTTGCTCATTTCCCCTAAAGAAACTAAAACTCCCAATGGCATCGCTAAAACCAGCGTCCAAAAGAAAACTTTCAATGTCATCCAAGTTCCAGCTAAAAGAGCCGGCATAATTTCACTAATATAATTCATCCTCGCACCTACTTTTCCTAATAAAAAAGTCCTCTTGGATTACTCCAAGAGGACGAAATATCCGTGGTTCCACCTCATTTTTATAGACAACTCACATCGTCTACCTCGGCAGGTTTATTAGCAAAAATAAAACCCTCCTAGGTCAAAGACCTAAGAGGGCGAAGAAATCCGCGGTTCCACCTCATTTTCACAATTAACTCACATTAATTGCCTTAATAAGTTTACTAATAAACCTTCAGCTGTAACGGGCTAAATCCCGGATCTCTCTACTGAGTTTCAAGAAACCAACTCACAGATGTGTTTTCATTTAAATTGCTATCTTATTTCCACCATCAAAGATTCTCTATCAGCGTCATCTAAATTACTTATTCTGCTCTACGTCTTTTATTTTCTAAAATGTTAACCGATGTTAATTTTTTTGTCAACATTATTTTTCAACATAAGTGTCAGAATCAACATCTAAAAGAGGGCTTTTTTCTCCAATATAAATAATGTCAAGTTCATACATCGCACGGGAGGTAATGGTATAAACTAGCTGGGTTTCATCAAGTTTATGATAATTTTCTTTTGATGCATCCCACATTACAACCGCATCAAATTCTAGTCCTTTAGCCAAGTAGGATGGCACCACTAAGGTTCCTGGGACGAGTCGCTGATTAGCAGTAGCAATCAAAGTAGCCTTTTCACCTTTTTGCTTGAGCTGTTCAGCCACTTGCTTAGCACTGGCTAAATCTTTCGTAATTACAGCTGTGGTGCGTTGACTTTTATTATTTTTGTCTAAAATCTTAACTAAAGCTTCAATTGCTTCTTGTTCATTGCTTCTTCCCCATAATGCAGGCTTGGGGCCACGACGATTAAAGGCTTCAATCTTTTCACCTTGTCGTAAAATCTGTTTAGTAAAATCGGTAATCTCCTTAGTTGACCGATATGACTTAGTAAGCTGAACCACATCAGTTTTCTTAGGATCAAATAAACCAGAAATTTGCTTTAACAAACTACGACTTTCATCTTTAGTAAAGATCGCCTGATTCAAATCACCCAGCATCGTGAATTTAGCACGTGGGAAATTATACTTTAAATAAGCAAGTTGAAATGGGGTGTAGTCTTGAATTTCATCAATGAAAGCATAGCGCATTTCATAATCAGTTCTACGACCAGTAATCAAGTCATACAAGTAAAGATAAGCAGAAACATCATTCATATAAATATGATGTTTCTTGAAGTTTTCCTTAACTTCTTCAATATGCTTTTGCCAATCTTCTTCAGAAATATTCCACTTAGAAAGGTCTGTCATCTTTGGAACTGCACGCAAAAAGCTTAAGTATTGAGCGCGCATGTTAATAAATTGATTATGATTAATTTTATTTGAAACAGGCTTGAGGGCCTTAACAACAATCTTTCGGCCTAAGAACTTTTCTTCTTCTTTTTCGGAATTGAATTCTTGATCGGGACGATCATACAATTCATTTAATTCATCTCGACTTAAACCTTCAATTGTCTGCATTACCCAATTCTTCTTAACTTCAGGAGCAATTTTACGATTGAGCATCTTAATTAATTCTTCACGCGTTGCATCAATTCTATTGGCTAATTTGTAGTTTTCATTGAAAGAATAGTAGATTTCTTTGATCTTTTCTTTATCAAAATATGGCTTTTTCTTATCACGGAAATAAATATTCTTAAAGATCATTCCACGTTTATTAAGATGCTTAGCATAACGCGTTACTAAGTTAAAAAAGTTGACAGAGTCTTTAAATGCACTAATATTAGTGTCAGAATTCTGATCTTCAAACTGTTTAAATAGACTTTCGACTTCCATTCCAGGCAAACGTCGTGAAACAAACTGCCAATAAGTCATTTGCACCATATTTTGTTCACCCATTTCAGGAAGAACATTCTTTATATAGTCATTGAACAGCTGATTAGGACTAAACATAATCACGTCACTAGAGGTCAAATTCCCACGATAACGATAAAGCAAATAAGCAATTCGTTGCAAAATGGCACTAGTTTTACCTGAACCAGCTGCCCCTTGAACAAATAATAAATCCGCACTTGTATTACGAATAATCTTATTTTGTTCTTGTTGGATCGTCGTTACAATCGACTTCATTTGGGTGCTAGACTTTTCCGATAAAACCTCTAAAAGCATTTGATCGCCAATTGATTCATTAGTATCAAACATGCTTTCAATTTTGCCATCCTTAATCATAAATTGGCGTTTTTTAGTCATATCGACGGTAATTTCACCTTCAGGTGAGTTATAAGACACTTCACCCAATTTGCCATCATAATAAATGGACGAAATAGGCGCACGCCAATCATAAATCAAAAAATGGTCATCGCGATCCGCAAAAGATCCTAGCCCAATATAGATAGTTTCTGCTTTTTTCTCGTTACTTTCCTTAAAATCAACCCGCGCAAAATAAGGCTTCTTTTTTAAGCGTTCAATAGTATCAAGTTGTTTAGCCGAATGTTGCCAAGCATGTTCACGTTCGCTTAAAAGCTGCTGTTGTTGATGAATGGAAAGCGCAGTTTCCATGGAGGTCGAATATCCATCATAATCAAGTTTTACATCATCAAAAAAATGTGAATTAATATCTCGAGCTTCACCTTCTGCAGACTTAATAGAGCTCTTTAATTCCTTTTCTTTATCATTAATTAAGTCCAAAACGTGATCAAGATGCTGTTGTTCACGTTGTTTTTCACTAATTTCTTTAGTCATTTAGTCACCTATTTCTATAGAAAACTTACATTCTATTTTATCACGAAGTCAACTTATTTCGAGAATTTGATGCTTTCGCTAAATAAATGTAAGTAAAAGTTCATGAAAAATTTACCTTTTTTACTTATAATCTGTAACATTGGAGTTGATGCTATATGAGAAGCTTTTTTCGTTTTATAAAAAATTTACTGCTTCTAACACTCCTTGCCTTTGGGGTTTGGAGTTATCAAAATAATCCTGATATACACACAGCAACTAATGACTCAGTCGCTGTTTTAAAACAAAAAATTGGTCAATTTATTACTACTGGGAATCTTCAGCTTCCGCAAACTAGCGACACTCACACACAAAATCCAAATAAAACTCAATCCAGTAGCCGTGAAACAGTTACTAAAACATCTAACCGCCGCTGGCCTAGCGCGACTGCGAAAGTTTATTTAAATATTCAAAATAATCCAGTTTTGCGGTCGGCATCCATCGATGCCATGAATGCCTGGAATAGAACGGGGGCCTTTAATTTTGTGCAAACTGATAATAAAAGCGACGCTCAAATTATTATTGGCGTAGTTGATGACAGCGATACCAGTGCTGCTGGTGAAACTTCCACCACTTATAATCCTGTAACTGGCCACTTATTAAGAGCAAAAGTTAACCTTAACCGTTACTATTTACAAAATAGATGGTATGGTTACAGCCAAAATCGAATTATCAATACCGCCGAACATGAATTAGGACATGCTATCGGTCTTGACCATAATAACGGTGTGTCAGTCATGTATCCGAAGGGCTCTGTATACACCATTCAACCAGGTGATATTAAGGCAGTGCAAAAATTATATAAAGAAAAATAATTTCCCTTCTTTAGCTACTTTCACTACAATGGAAGTAGCTATTTTTATTAGGAGAAAAATTATGAAGAGAATTTACATCGTTCGTCACGGTCAAACATTTATCAACCGTTACAATAAAATGCAAGGTTGGTGTGATACGCCGCTCACTACTTTAGGAGTTCAAGGAGCTGATGAAGCAGGTGAACATTTAAAAGACATCCCCTTTGACATTGCTTTATCAAGCGATTTAAAGCGCGCGAGTGATACCTGCGAAATCATCATGAAGCATAATGTAAATAAAGATGAGCTTCAACACATCGCTAGTCCATTCTTCCGTGAACAATTTTATGGTTATTTCGAAGGGATGGATTCTGAAATGGCCTGGAGAATGATTGGAGGCCCTCATGGATACGACGATCGTCATGAATTATTGCGCAAGGAGCGAATTGACACCATTAAAGATTGGATCAAAGAAGCCGACCCATATCATGAAGCTGAAAATGCTCAAGAATATTGGGAACGTGTAAACCAAGGCTTTAGGATGATTAGCGAACTTGATGGTGCTGAAAACATTTTGCTTGTTACTCACGGCTTCACCATTCGCAGTATTGTCGATCATTATGGCAACGGCATCGATATCAGCAATGGCCCACAAAATGCCTCAATTACTATCATGGATATGAACGACAAGGGTGAAATGAAGATTACCGCTTATAATAAAATGACCCTTTAAAAAAAGTGCCCCAGTAAGAGGCACTTTTTATTTATTATCTTTTAGGACGATTCCTTCATACAGTTTTACTGTGATCAAATAGTAAATTAAGTAAAGAACTAAGAAAATAGTAAATGGAATCCAAATTTTATCATACGGATTTTTAAGCAGTGATTTAAAGAACTGAAGTCCAAACAAAACATCGATAATTCCAAGTACTGCTGGCAAAGCAAACAATACACCGATTTCTTTGGCGATTGAAGCTTTTAAAAGTGATTGACGAGTTCCAATCTTCCAAAGCATCTTGTATCTTGGCTTGTCGCTGTTTGCTCCAGACAAAACTTTAAACATTAAAGTTGAAGCAAGCATTGCCAAGAATGCAAGTCCTAAGAAAAAGCCCATAAATTCAAATCCAGAGGCCATGCTAGATACAAAGCGGTAATTCATCGCCTTAGTTGAATTTAATACTGGATTATCATCATTAAGTGAACCAGTGACAGCTGCCTTTTGTAATTTTTCAATATTAGCAAAGTTCTGTCTAAAGTTATTCACCATCAATAGTTCAACACTCTTATTTTCGCTTCTCAACTGATCATATTGTTTTTGAGAAACAATTTTAACTCCAGCACCTGGATAAGGTGTCAATTGAGTTAATTGGTATTTCATCATTTCAGTTCGAGCTGAAGATCCTTTTTGTAACTCTTTAACATTAATAGTCTTTGTTGAATAAGCTTGTTGACCTTTTTTATTTACATAAAAATTCTGATATTTTAAGTTCTTCTTTGCAATTTCATCTTTTGAAACATAAATAGTTTGCGGATTCTTAGCTTTCTTATCTTCTATAAGCTTATAATTGAAGGTTTTGGTTGATTTTACTGAAATCTTTTTTAAATCATGTTCAACTTGCGGGGTCTTTTTATATAAAACTACGTCATAGTATGAAGATTCTAAGGCTTGATCGGCCATATTATTGAAGTTTAGTCCTACGGTAATAGCCCCAAGTGCTAAAGCAAAAAGAAGAGAAACAACTGATAAAATTCGAGTATAGTCAGTTAATCTAAACTTAAGTTGGCCTAGAGTAAATGAATGAAGCTTCTTGTATTCAAATTTTGTATTATTTCTAAGAATGTTAATAATTGTTGTAAATAAAGAATCAAAGACAAAGTATGACCCAATCGTAATTGTGAAGAAGCCAATTGTAATTGAATTAGTCAATAAGACTTGATATTTGGTCATAGCCCAGTAACCAATTCCTAAGAGTCCAATACCCAAAACAGCTTCAATAAATTTCCAAACTTTATTATAGCGAAGCTTCACTGGCTTTTGGTCTTCATGAAGTAAGTTAATTACATTTGATTTAACTAATTTGTGACGATTCCAAAGAGCCGCTAACAGGAATAATGCAGCAAAGAAAATAATCGTCCAAATAAAGGCCGGCAAGTAAAAACCAACGAATTTATGGATTTGTAAACCCAATTGATTAATCAATAGTTGTGAAACTACTTGAGTTAAACCTACTCCAATTAGAACACCCAAAATAGTAGCTAAAAATCCAACAATCAGGGTTTCTAAAAAGATTAAAGTCCCTATTTTACCAGTTCTTGCTCCAAGCATCATGTACATTCCATAATCTTTTTGCCTCATACTGAGTAAAAAACTATTGGCATATACAATGTAGACAAAAGTAATAATCGCTAGAAGGGCAATTCCAAAGCCAAAGACAAATTGAGTAGTTTTAAAAGCAATTACCAAAGCACCTTTCAAAAAAGTTGAATTGGTGGCAATCGACATAAACATGTAAAAGATTGCACTTGCAAAGGTCAATCCTGAAAACAGAATCAAGTAGTCTTTGAAGCGACTCTTAATTCCAGTTAATGATAATTTCCAAAGCATGGTCGATTTCCTTTCTATTAACGTCTACCTAATTCAGCAATAATTTCTTGATAAAATTCTTCTCGACTCTTGTCGTCCTTCTTTAGTTCTTTACCGATTTTTCCGTCTTTAATGAATAAAATTCTTTGAGCGTATGAAGCAGAATAAGGATCGTGAGTTACCATTAAAATTGAAACTTGATCATTTTTATTCAAATCATCCATGGTATTCAAGAGTTCAGTAGCAGACTTAGAATCAAGTGCTCCAGTTGGCTCATCCCCAAATAGAATAGATGGATTATGCACTAAAGCCCTGGCTGAGGCAACACGTTGCTTTTGACCACCGGAAACTTCAGCAGGATATTTATCTAAGATTTGGGCAATGTTAAGTCTTGAAGCAATTGATTCAACTTGGTTGTTAATTTCCCGCGCTTTAACATTTTGAAGAGATAGTGGCAGTGCGATATTTTCACGATTAGTTAAATTATCAAGCAAATTGAAATCTTGGAAGATAAATCCAATTTCTTTACCACGAAAATCAGCCATTTGATTCTTCTTTAGCGTTGTAATGTCCTTTCCATTAATTACAACATTACCTGAAGTTGGCTTATCAAGAGTGGATAAAATATTTAGTAAGGTAGTTTTACCAGAACCGGAAGCCCCCATGATTCCCACAAACTCACCACGATTCAATTCGAAGTTGATGCCTTTCAAAGCCTGGTATTGTTTTTCGCCTTTTTTACCATAAGTTTTAGTAAGTTGATTTACTTTAAGTATTGCGTTCATGATAGTCACCTTTTTCATTCTTTTGTTTTACTGTATTATTTATATAATACACTAATATGATTTTAAAGAGATGTCAATTACTTTTTTTGCATAAACAGCAAAATTTCGCTAGGATAAGAAACAGAAATGAGGAAATAAGCCATGGCACAACTAAATTTTGCTTTTTTAAAAAGTAGTTCACTCTTTAGCAATCAGTACAAAACTGCAAATAAAATTTTGAAACTATATGAGATTGAAGATTATCGAGATGTAATGATTAACAGTCGTCTTCTACTGGAATCTATCGTCAAAAAAATTTTTATTATTGAAAATTTAGATCGTTATTATCCGGTTCATAACGGTAATCGTCGAACTTTGAGAAGCGACACCTTTTATTTACAATCAGAACTTCATTATCCAACTAGCATCATTAATTTGTTTAATGAAGTGCGCAAGTTTGGTAATGATGCGGTTCACGATGAAGATTATTCCATTTCAAAAGGCCAAGCTTGGCGCTGCATTTGCGACATTAATGATATTTTTGTCTTTTTATTAAATACCTATAAAGAGCAAAAATTGTACTACATGCGACCTGATATTGCGATGGATGCGGCTACTCACGCCCATGATTCTTTCAAGAAAAGAACTATCAAACATCCCATAAAAAAGACCATTACTAGTAAATCCAAAAACCCAGAAGTTAAGCTTGCCAAGCAATACTTAAAACAAAAGAAAAAGAGCAAATTTTCAACTCGCTTACGAAAATTTCTTAAAAAATAAAAAGACCTATTCAGGTCTTTTTTCTAACTTCTCAATTGTTTGCTGATTATTGATATTCTTAAAAATAGCCGTCGTGAATTTAGACTCTATTCGATGCTTTTTCTTATCTTTCTTAAAGCTATAATAAGCCTCAAACTTAACTAAACTGCGATCCTTCCCTATTGGCAAAATTGACTTAATCTTAACTTTATCTACCATTTTTTTAGCATCAACTTTTTTAACAGTCTTTTTTATTTCTTTATGAAGCTCTTTATAAGATTTATTTTCTTTCCCTTTAGTAAATTGCTTAGGATCAGCCTTCAAAAAATTATTAGCTAAAATTTGAGCGGCTGTTTTATCAGAAATTAATCCTGGCCAAATCGGATTAACAATATAATCCCCTTCGGCATCTTGATAAACATCCTTATTTTGATTACCAACATATTGAGAAACATTATCATAATCACTAATTCCATCTTCACTATTAGCGAATTCTTGGCTAATTGCTTGGGGAAAATCCGTTACTTTTTCAGATTTTATAGTCTTCCCCTTGTATTCAGTTTTAACATAAAGTTCCATATTTTTTGCAATTGGATAGTTTTTAAACATATACTGTCCTGTCTTGCTTAACTTTGCAACTTTATGATCATTAATATAAATTTCTCCATTAGGAACACTTCTTACCTGAAAAGTCGCAGTTCGAATATTCATATTAATATTCTTACTAGACCAAATATTAACTACTGAATTTGCCTGTAACTTACGCCCAGCAACTTTTGTATTTACAATAATATGGTATCGCCCGGGAAATACTAAGCCTAAATCTTGGTAATAATTTTGACCTCCACCTTCCAGAGTACCCATATTATTCCCATCTACTACTAAATAAGAATTGGGATGATTGGTTTCAACTTGAGGACGATAAACTTGAACCCGAAGTTGGTACTTAGGGAAGAATAGAAAATGAGTGCCGGATTCAACTAAACTAATTTCATTACTACCTTTTCCTTCTCGTAAATTACTGGTTAATTTATTGAGGGCATTCTTATTTTCGGCAAAATAATTTTGGAGTGGCTTCAATTTACTCTCATTTACATCAATATCAGGATTAGTAGGCATGACATAGCTTGATAAATCCTTTTTTGGATCAGAAATCCCGTCAATGATCCTATCTATTTGGCGATTTCGAGCATAATAATAACTTCCCCAGGCATAAAAGATACCAAAAAGAATAATGATAGAGAGTGTAGTAATAATCAAAATCTTATGTTTTTTAGACCAAAAGGTCTTCTTGTTTTTTAGAATTTTTTTGTTACTCATACAATTTACCTTTTCTCTAAGTCTGTCTTTTTCTTTAGCCTAACAATTATTCCAAAAATTTCAACTTATAAGCAAAAAAGCCTGCATCCCTGCAAGCTTTTTTCTACCTTTGGCTCGTACCATCAGCGTAATTTAGTTTTACACCATCAGCCACATTAAAGATATAAACATTGAAATGAACGCTATTTGAATTGGTAGATTGCCCTTCCATCTCTACTCCACGGGCCAAAAGTTCTTGGCCTCTAAAAATTGGAGTTACGCGATAGCGCACATAATTATGCGGACTTTCTTTCAAATAATTTGCAACTTGATCCTCATAACGCAACATATCAGGATCATTAAGTTGACGTGTACCTGTCATTAAATTCTTCAAGTTATTATTTTGCCCAGTTAATTGATATCCGATCAAATGGCAACGATTATAAAGCCATCCGCCAGCTACCCGTTTATTATGCCAACCAGTTGGATTAACGTGTAGTGGTTCTCGCTGAGCTTTAGGCATCAACTTCTGATTAAGAAGAGCATTGGCTGCAGTAACGCGATTTTCATTATCCAGTTCGCCATAACGCTGCCATGCTCCTTGGCTTGTACTTAAATCTGATTTACTAAAACTCGGTTCATTATTGTTAACAGTAATAACGTCTTTACCAGAATAGTTCAAACTAGCCAACTTAGCTGCACTAACTGATTCAACTGTGTGAGCGCCACTATATTTCTTTAGTTGCTTTTGTAATTTAGCAATCTTTTTATCTAAAACAGCAATTTGCTTTTCAGTAGCTCTATTTTTCTCTTCAATTTTTTCGGCTTTATTTTGATCACTGCGATCATAACGATACTTGGTGACAATTTTATCTTTAGCAAAAGCAACAAATTGGGAATTTCTAACTCCAACCAAAGAAACTGCAACAAGCACACCAGAAAGTAGACCAATAATTTTCTTTTTCATTATCTCATTGCCTTTCGATATCCCTGATTAATTGCATCTTGCTCAGAATCAAAGTAAACAGCATTTGCGGAATTCATATGGTAACCTGCTTGCCCTGGAACATGATATATGTGAGAACGACTATTACCAATGATCTTTCCTGATTCACCCGTATATAAATCTCCTTCATGAGAATTACTGTGGTGAGTTTCAGAGTGAGAATCAGAAGTTGAAGAATCTTCCTCTGCTTGCTTTTGTGCTTCTTTTGCAGCTCTTCTAGCTGCGGCTTGTGCTTTCTTTTCCTTAGCGGCAGCGGCTTTTTGTTGCGCCTTTTGTTCAGCTTCTTGTTTTTCTTTAGCTGCTTGAGCACGACTTAGTTCTTTTTCTAACTTCTCGTATTCAGCTTCTTTAGTAGATTTTTCTTTATTTAAAATCTTTTCTTTAGCTTTGGCTTCAGCCAAACGAGTAGTTCCAACCTTTTTCACTACATAGTGAACTTTAGGTGAAGCATGACTATCCGCCTCATCCTCATCACTAGCTTGACTTCCAATCGCAAAAACCAAAAAGAAAAAGGCGATGACCACACTTAAGATACTTGACCATACACCACCATTTTTGCCTTTAAAAACGTACTTTTTCAATAGATAGTGTGGCAGTAAATAATACCAAAATAGGATCCATAAAATGACTTGACCCACTTTTTTCCAGTTCATAATTAAATCCTATTCTATTTATCTATAAGACTTACGATAGCCCGCTGCGCGGGCTGCGGCTTCACTTCTAAAATAAACTGCATTTCCCCGATTCATCCGATAAGCATGTTGGCGATAAACATGATAAATATGGGAACGACGATTTCCAATAATTACTGGTCTAGTAGAAGTATAAATTTTTGTCCGATCTAAAACTCGGCGTCTTCTTCTCCTTCTATAACGGCGGCGAGCAGCTTGAACAGTATGCGTTGTGGGATTGATATTAGCCACTTCTGTAGCTGTTTCTACTCCCATTAACATTGCAAGCCCAATGGCTAAAATTTGCATGAATTTCTTCATTTTCATCAATAATTCCTCCAAAATAGTAGATTTTACCTTTTTAGTTTACTACTTCTTTGGAAAATTGACGCAAAAAAATAAAGCTTGCATTATCTGCAAGCTTTAAAACATTGTGCCAACTAAAGTACTGATCACCACAGCCAGTGCAATTGGAACTACAGCATCAAGATTTGTTTCTTCAATATGCTGTAAAGTTTTAATACGGTCACTATATCCAACTACAGCTTCATCAACAGTTTTTTCAGTCTTATCTAGTAGATTATTTTGTTGATGAACGACTTGGCTTAATTCATCTATTATATCCTTTACTTTTCCAGTGAGTTGCTTTTCTTCATCAGGAATATGATCAGTGAAATAAGGTAAAATTGCATGTAAAGATTCATAAGTTTGATATTCTCTTTCAAATTCAATCAATTTTTCAACTAATTCACTTAAATCTGAAATAATCTTTTGAAGATCCGCAATCCCCTTCAACTGATTCCAAATTTGTCCACTATATTCTTGTCCCTTTAAATCATTAAGATATGGGAAGAAATCATACCCCAATTGTTCTCTATCTACTAATCTAGCATTTGGTTCAAGTGCAGCAGCCACCATCTTACGAGCATCGGCATCCAAATTAATGCCAGATGTATTACGGTGAATCACATGTCCAATTTCACTAGGATTAATAATCAAACTGCGATCATATTCTCGATAAAAATTAGGATTATCAATTAAGAAATCTTGTTTTTGGGGATTATCACGATTTACAATCACGATTAGGCTGCGGATAGCATCTTTATTTAAAATTTGTTCAACTGCATTTGAAGCAAAAAATCCCCGACTTGCAATTTTTAATTGATTATAAATAGCGTCTTTATGGAGAGTGATTTGCTTTCTAATTGCTGCCTTGTCAAGTTCATTTTTAGCTCGATAAATTCTGCCATCTTCAATATTGCGAGCCTTAGTTTCAATGATAAAAATTCCTGCTGGGGTGATAGCAAGATGATCAATTTTAGTAGTAACTCCTTCTCCAAGAGGTAAAATCAAATTATTAATTATATAAACATCATCTGATTTTTCCAACTGCTTTACAACTTCAGCTTGAGCAGCATTTAAAGCCAAAATATCACTAAGGTGATTCCAAATCTTCTTTTTAGATTCTCCAGCAAACACCTCCACCGGTCTCAAAAACCAACTGAGATCAGTCAGTGACTTATATACACTGTAATTATTTTGTTTTAAAGCTTCTACTTTAGAATAAAGTTTTTCTACTTCTTCGTCATAGTCAGAGTAAAGCTCATTTATAGTGCTAATTCCCTCTAAATTCTTGTCAGTTAAGTCATGATCAAGTTGCTCAGCAGGATTTTCTTCTTTTCCTTCTTTCATTCGACCAATGTATTCAGCTTCCTTAAGAGATTCAGCTGCTTGATCATCTGAAATTTTCTTATATTCAAACCAATTATAAGTACAAGTAGGAGTATTTTTCTTGATCTTATCAATTTCCTTAACTTTAGCAGCAATATCCCTTACATATTGATCTTTGATTACACCAATTTTGTCGGTCACATTGTACAAATCATCATATTTTTTCAATGATAAGACAGTTCCACTTTCACCGTGAAATTCGCGCTTTTTGATATTGCCATCTTCATAAAGGGTCAACAAATAACCTGCTCTACTGATAGAAAATTCCCGTACTTGTTCAATTTTCCCATCAAGAGAGTAGACAATTTGATAATGACGAAAACCGTTTTTATCAAAAATATCCCGAATGAGCAAGTCACCATATTTTGATCTTAAGACGTGATATGCTTGCTCATTATCCCCATCTTTATCAAAAATTTCATCAATTTTATCTAGTAAATCGACACGCTTATTTTCTAAGTCAAGATATTTAGGATTAAAGTTTCCCTTAGTCTTTTCGATTTTTCCTTGAATTTGTAAAAGCTCGCTATAGTTCTTTTCCACACGACTTCTACGCCAAAAATCATAGCCTAAATATTCTACAGCTAAAATCGCAATACTAATTACTAAAACCAGCCAAAATCTACTTCTTCCAAAATGAAGAACAGCAGAAATAATCCCCATAATAATCAGCAAAATAATTAATGGTACCCAAAAATTAGGTCTCTTAGCTTGGATTTTTTTAATTTCATTATCCAAGATTGAAGAAATCTTTCCATTAATTTGTTGGTATTTTTCTGATTCGGCAATTTTTTTATCTCCACTCATCTCTTTTTGAACGGCGATAATCTGTTGATCCAAATCTTTATTTACAGTCACTGTGTTGTTCACTTCCCCGGTTTGTTCTGCTTAATTGCAACTCAAACATCTTTCATCGATCTAATTACTACACTAAAAATATTGTACTTGATTATTAATATCATGACAATTGCGTGAAAGCTATTGCCACCATCTTTTCCAAAAGGCACTTGGTAAAAAAATACTGATTATAATCAGCACAAATCCTCCAATTATCCCAAAAATCTTCAACACTATAATTAGCCGTTCAAAGATTGGCAATCCAAATGGTGGGATAATTGCCTTATTATAGTAATATTGACTCACCAAATTATAAAATTGCACACTGCTATAACCAAAGCGACCAAAATAATCATCTAAATTAGTACTATTTTTACTATGAACTAAATCATTTAAAGAATACAAAGTACGATTATTATAGCTAGTTGCATCAGGCTTTAGGTGATATTTATGCATCAAATTAGCCGTATAAATTGCTGCATTATCCATACTTTTAGCAAAATTAGGAGCATTATCTTCTTCTCCTACCCCCACTTGAATATAACGGGTATTGATTTTACTATGAGAATCAGTAGCACTTTTACTTGGTAAATGCATTTGAATAACACCGTCTTTACTTACATAAGCATGAACGGTGTCAGTTCTTTTAATCGTTTGACTGATTACCACCCCTTCAGGATGATTATGTCGATACTTAATTGGAGCATCTCCTGCAATCTTAACTTTTGTAATCAGTAAATGATGTTCGTTATTTGAATTGATGTATGTATTAATGTTAGGAATTTCGGGGAAAAACAAGCCACAAAAGATGACAATCACTAATAACCCTAGCCAAATGAGACTAAAGCTTCTCCGCCTATTTTCTCTACGTTCTCTCATCTCTAAACAGTCTTCCTAAATATCAGTAAGTTGCTAGCTACCATAATCGCACATTTTTAACCACGAGTATAGTAGTTTTTTATTTTCATGAACAAATATTAATCTCTCTGTTATGTTTATCTGATTCACAAATCCATCTAGTTCTCCTTCTTCTCATTAAACAGCATATTGTAGATTGCCGTTGCATTATCGTTACATCCCTGATACTGATTGACATTCGTTTGCAAAATCACCGCATTCTTGCCATCTTTAGAGATTCGAATAAAGCTTGAATAATTATATCCGGCCCCATTTGCCTGGTAATAACCATCTTTAGTATATAAGCCGCCCCGATACTGCGCTTGATTATTTCCCGGGTCATAAATTGTTTGAATGCTTTGCATTGGCAATATTTTTCCGCTTAAAAGTGCCAACATTGAAAGAAACATATCATCATTAGACATTGCAACACTTCCAGCACCTAGCAAGCCATGAATCTCATTCATATCAACTTGAGTACTGCTAGGAATTAGTTCAATTTCTTTAATCTTTTGTGCATCGGCCCAAAGAAAATCTGTGTGCTTGAGTCCGAGCTTATACACATACATCTCATTAAAGAGATCTTCATAACTGCAACCTGTTACTTTTTCTAAAATATGACTTAGCAGGACATAATTTACATCTTGATAGTTCCATTTATTAAAATTTTGCTCATCAAAATGCATATCTTGAATCGTCTTTTGAGCATTATCATCATCATTTTTGAAGGGATTATTGCCAAATGGTCCCTGCTCCGACAAGCCACTAGTCATTTCAAGTAAATTTAAAATACTAATATTGCCAGCATTAGGTACGTTTGGATAAAACTTCGCTACTTTATCATCTAAGCTCAATTTTCCCTCATCAATCGCTTGCATGACCATCGCGCCCGTGTATGCTTTTTGAACCGAATTAATCAAGTAAGCCGAATTAATATTCCCTTCAGTGGTGTAATTCCAAATTCGCTTACCATCTTTATAAAAAGTTGCATTCCCCTTAAAACCAAAGCTATTCAGCATTTTTTTGATTTGCTTCTTTTGTTTTAAAGAAATCTGATCTTGAGGAGTGGCTCCAGTAATATTTTTTAAAAAATGAGTTGAAACAAACAGGTAACCACAAAAGAAAATGTAGATCAAAATTAAAATAAGTGGTAGTTTTTTCTTCATCGTTATGCCCTATATGTGAAAATCCTTATAGTAGTAATTATACAATCTTCTCCCACAAAAAAGGAGCCTTTCGCAGGCTCCTTTATTTTTTTAGAACAAACTGTCGATCAGCGACATCTTTAGGTTTTAAAACTGTCATAATATTCACATCCATATTTAACTTTCTGATGAATAATTATGACAAATATTTCTATATTTTTGTTAACAGTTAATCGGCTCCCGTACAGGCGAAAAGCAAGAGATTTAGATGATCATATTTAGATCAAACTTACTACTGTCGAAATTTTGGATTTTCTAACCAATCATTAGGAAATCCCATAGCTGACAGAATTTCATCAATTTTAATTGAGCTTAAATGATTACTTAAAAAATTCAATTTCTTTCTAATTGTATTACTTAAAATTCGATACTCAGTAGGACTTAAAAAACATTGCATACTAATTAAAACCGAATATGCATACTTACGTGAATCTGTATTTTTAACTCCTGAAAGTTTATCTAAGCTAGCAAAATATTTAGAATCTGCTCTACATCTAAATTTCAAAAGTCGATTATTATGAGCACAAATATTTCTGAGTTCACGAATATTTTCAATAAAGGACATCATAATTTCTGGAGTAAAATGTTCTTGAATGGGTCCTATATTATCTGTAATAAACTCAAGAAGATCTTTACAAATATTATTTTGAACCGTTCTTTTGGAATTCTTAATTAGAGAACATAATTGTCCAAAATCTAAAAACTCTACTATTACCCAAATTGGTACATCGTCATATTTTTTTACATAATGATAAATAGGGGTATTAGGTTTATTCTTATAAAAATTAATTACTCGAGTTAAATCACTAATAGTCCTTCCAACCGTTAACACCTTATTCGGATTATAAGAATTGATATCTAAACAAGCATATCTTTTACCATCAAATTCTTGAGCAAAGTTATACGCAAAAATAGATTTTAAATGATGCTCTACATTAATAATCGCATTAAAAAAGGCTTGCTTTAATTGTTTATCACAAAAATAGAGTTGACTCACTTCATCAAAAGTTGTCCCTGAAATAAATTGATCCTGACTTTCTTGAAAGTATTTACTATAACCGTTAATAATATTGTAATAATTATTAGACTTTAAGTACTTTTTTGCATGGTCAATATTATTAAAAGTCAGGCCTCTTGCTTTTAAAAGCATAATTTGTTCATCAATTGTTTTAAATTCTTTCACAAAAAAACACCTCTACAAAATAATAGAGGTGTTTTTCCGCAACGGCCTCACGTAGAGTCCACCGCCACTCTTTCTTACCTCTATTTTATTATTTATTTATTTAAAGTCAATCATAACATACAAATTAATGGTAATGATCTCAGATTCTACTTCTACCCACCTAAAAAATCAGCACCTCAAGTGCTGATTTTATCGAATTATTTTTGTAATTTCTTACTTAAGTCAATGATGTACTTCTTCAAGGCATCCTTAGTTTCAGGGTGGCGCAAGCCGTATTGAATGGAAGTTTCAAGATAGCCTTCCTTGTTACCAACATCGAAACGTTGACCGTTAAACACATGAGCAAAAACGCGTTGGGTCTTGTTCATAGTGTCGATGGCATCAGTTAATTGAATTTCGCCACCACGACCTGGTTTTTGTGTTGCCAAAATATCGAAAATTTCTGGAGTAAGCAAGTAACGTCCAATAATTGCCAAATCACTTGGAGCTTTAGCAACTGGTGGCTTTTCCACAAATGACTTAACGTTGTAAAGATCATCGTTGATTTTACCTTCAGGGGAAATCACACCATATTTAGAAACTTCCTCATGTGGCACCTTCATAACGGCTAAAGTTGGAGCATGAGTTTGATTGTAATCATTAATTAGCTGCTTAGTTAGAGGCACTTCATCACGCATCAAATCATCGCCAAGCATAACGACGAATGGTTCATCCCCCACGAAACTACGCGCACGGAAAATCGCATCCCCCAAACCAGCTGGATGTGGTTGACGAGTGTAGTACAAGTTCACACCTAAGTCCGTAATTTCTTCAGTCAACTTAAGCAATTCAACTTTACCCGTATCCTTCAAATCTTGTTCCAATTCAGGATTTGAATCAAAATGATTTTCAATAGCACGTTTATTCTTACCAGTGACGATCAAAATGTCTTCGATTCCTGACTTCTTAGCCTCTTCAACAATAAATTGAATGGTTGGCTTGTCCACAATTGGTAACATTTCCTTTGGCATCGCCTTGGTTGCAGGCAAAAATCTGGTTCCAAGACCCGCTGCAGGAATAACAGCTTTTCTAACCTTCATATTTTTTCTCCCATTTTTAAATAATTTCCCTTTCATTGTAGCAGAAAAGCTAAAAATGAGAAGGTGCTTTTTTCTACATAAAGGCTAAAGATGGTATGTATACTACCTCTTAGACTTAATATAACCTTGGGCTTGAGCTTCTTTTTCAGAGTTGAAGATCACTACATTCTTCTTATCAATATAGTAACCAGCTTGTCCTGGCATGTGATACTTTTTAGTTCTAGCATCTCCAATAATTTGTGAAGAATCACCGGTATACACTTTATCAGAATCAGAGTTGGCATCAGCAGACTGATCATCACTACTGTCTTCGTCTGCATCGTCTTCTGGTTCATCTTCCTCTTCATCATCAGTGTCTAGATCGCTATCGTCAATGTCGTCATCCGTATCATCCACGTCAGAATCATCGACATCATCTTCAGAGTCCGAATCGTCATTTGTATCTTCATCACTTAAATCATCTTCATCCGAATCTGAATCGCTATCTTCATCTGAGGAATCAGAATCATTTGAGTCATTGTCATCTGATGAGCTATCGTCTTTTTTATAATAGGTAGCTATTTTATCATCAACTGTTAAAACTGTCGTCTTAACCTTACTCTTTAAAGCGGTTCTAACCTTTTTAGTGATCTTATAATCATCATAATCAACGTCATATTTTTTAACTGCACAGATCTTTACCTTAATCTTCAAATCTTGCTTAATATCTTTTTCGGTTAAATTATCAGCAGTCAATCTAGCAGTAAATTTATGATCTTTGACTTTACAATAGTCTACATCATCGTCAGCCTCAGCCTTATTCTGATCTTTATCCGTTTCTCCTTGGGCTAAAATCTTGCTTCCATCTGGAGCCTTAGTTGTCCCACTTACCACAAAGTCTCCATCATCACTTTTAACCTTGGATATTTTTACATTGTAAATATTTTGAGTATGATGTGTCAGAGCTTTAGTGCTTGAATCATCTTCACCACAAGCCGTCAATAACATCATAATACTAAATAATAAGCCTAGTATTCCTAGGAAATTCTTATTTTTCATCTAAAATACTCTCCTAAACTTTTTATTTCATTCACAAAAAACAATTTTACCTTATATTTGTGTAGAAAAGTATCTTATATTCTCAAAATTTCATATAATAAATTAGATAAAAGAAAGGATCAACCATGATCAGTAAAGATATTGAAAAACTAGAACAAGCAGATCAATTAATGTTTGATCTTGCTAAGAGCACTACCCCTAAATACGATATTCTAAAAGTAGGTCAACTACTAAAAGAAGCTGGCGTATTACAAGATAGAAGCGAGGATTTAAAAACTATTGTAGCTGCTTACAATCAAGATGCACAAACCGAAATTAAAAAAGCTCTTCGCCGAAAAATGCGAACAACCGTCACCTTAAATCTGTCAGTACTCACGCCTTATTTAAATAATTCAGATCCAGACATAAGCGCCATCGTTACAGATGCCCTAGACAATTTCAAACAATACGGCCAAATAGTTCTCAGATTCAATGAGAAAAAAGCTACTTGGCAAACCGAAAAAAGTACTGCAGATTATCAACAACTCTTCTCTAACTTAGATAATCGCCGTACTAACATCCATAACGCTTGCATCGACAACATCAATATTCTTAATCGTTTAATTGTCGATGGGACTCCTTTTGCTACTTGGGACAACCCCAACATTACGCAAATCAAAGAAATACCCCGCAGCGATATTGGAAATGCGATTTTGGAATTGTGTGTTAGGGAGTTGATTAATAATGATAGTCAGATTTTGAAATAATTAATAGTTATATATTAGGGGGCAATTTACAAACATTCTTTATTTATACCAAACTTACCATTAGAAGGTACTTTCATACGTATGGTATAATAAAGAAAAGGGTAGCAATAATATATTGCCTACCCTTCCATAAAATGTTATTTCATTAGCTTCTTAATCAGCCAATGAGAAATAAGACTTGCTAGCACTGACGCACCGACGCTAACAAAAAATCCCAAAATTGTCATGCGGAGGTTATAACTTCTGTATTAAAATCCTAAAGCTGATTACTTTAGGTAATTTATGCCGTATTTTTTAGGTGTTTGATATTTTTTTGTTGCTCTTGTCTGCTGAAATAGCCAAGAGCTTTTTTGTTTGCCTTCATAAATTAACCGTGTTCTTTCAATTTAATAGAAAATTTATTTTTTACCAACAAAACAGGACACGCTACAATAACGTGTCCTGTTTCAGTTTTTCATTATTTTAAGAAAAGACCATTACATGCTGACCATTTTAAACTAACGTACCTGCCAACTTGAAGTCTTTAGCAAGTACATAGTAGCCATTTTGTAAGATATAGTAAGTTTTACCGTTAATCTTTTGGGTACCTAAGCCATTAACTGTGATATTCTTGCCAATCACATTGTACTTCTTGCTACCCATGTAAGTCTTTACTTGCTTGCCATCCTTACCAACAACCGGTGTTCTGCGTATAGCAGTTATCTTTACAGGAGCAGTAAGTTTAAGAATTGACTTATTAGCAAATTTTTTATTAGTTACCTTCTTTACCTTTGCTTTAGTATTTGCGGTAGCTTTATTCTTATTTATCTTCTTAGTTTTTTCAATATGAGAAACAAGAGAAACATTATTCCATTGACTCTTGTCAATCGGTTCACCATCAAGATGTGCACCCTTAATAGTGCTTACTATCATGGAGTTATTCTTAGAATTCTTATTGTAATCCCAAACACCTTGATTAGTGGCAACATTTTCAACGTAAGTCTTGTCGCCATTAACCTTAATCAAGAATGAAGGTGCTAAGGTTGAACGCTTACCTGCACCAGCGGCAAAGCCACGATTAGTCATGTAGGAATTTACCAACAATTCATCATTACTGCCCTTAACTGGAACTGGGTAATAGGAATATGTTGAAGTTCTCCAATTGAATGGAACACTTGCTACTAATACACCGGCATCATCGTTAAGTGGCTTATAGCCATAAGTCAAGTGATCTGATACCCAACCAAGCATGGCAACGTTGTCACCGATCTTTTGATCAGCTGCTTGCCATAAGTCATCACCAGTACCACGATTAAGACGAGTGGTAGCGAATAAATAATATTTACCATTCATAGGGATGAGGTTAGCACGTTCGATCTCATCTGAAACCATCAAGCTGCTTACAAGTGGAGGCATAACTTTATCAACTTTCGGATTGTTTTCGTTTTTACTTAAACGAATAATTCCAATGGCGGCGTTAGCCCAAGTAGCACGACTTGTCATATCAGCATTTGAAGTAATCTTTAAGAAGTTTTCAATTGCTTCTTTTTCAGTACCACCATAATTTTGCCATTTGTAAACTTGGTCTTCACCTTGGTAATCTTGACTACCAGTTGAAGCTTCGAATACTAAGTAGCGACGTCCCTTCACTGAAATAACGTGAGCGTCCCGCATAGCAATGTTGTCGGCACCTTTGTTCTTGTCTTTCCATTGCTTGTAAGTTTGGTAATAGTATCCATCACCTGTGAACAAAACGTGACGATATCTACGCTTAGCAATCTTAACTGTGCCCTTCTTTTTGTCAACCTTCAAAACTAAGTTAACAGTAGAAATCTTTTGATTATTTGTTCCTTCGCGAGTATCCACATCAGTGTAGAATAATTGAATGCTACCATCTTTATTTACAGTAGCTGAACCAGACCATTCTTGAGCTTGTGGCGTACCTTTATAACCAAAAATCGGCCCAGCCGTCTTCCAATTATCAAAATTATTATCGCCATACTTGTTGTAAAGTAAATAAATATGAGAATCATCTTGTTGTGGAATTCCCATCATTGCAACTGCTAATTGAAAACCTTTGTAGTTAACAACTTTACCAGTCTTGGCATCTTGAACTGGCCATGAATCCCAAATTTCAAGATCTGCGACTTTACCAGTCTGAGCATCTTTGGTTGTAATGCCGCCCATATTTTTAATCTTCTTCGCGTTGAAATATGGAATACGATAGCGTTCATCTTGCTTAAGCATCTTGTTAGCAACACCCGTATATTGTGAATATGTCCATTTAGCCGCGGTGTTAGCTTTGGTGTCATCAAAGTTAATCTTCTTAATCTTAGCAACTTGATCTTTAGTCAAAGAATCTACATTGATTTCAGCCTCTTTTAAAACCTTTAATGCTTCTTCACTTAATTGATAGTCAGTTTTTGTTGCTTTTTCAGTTGTACTGTCATCAGTTGGAAGTTCAGATTGAGGAACAAAAACCGTTGGCTCCTGTTCTACCGGTGTAGTTTGAGTTGGTTGAACTTCTTGTTGATTCTTCTTAGTATCTTTATCTGTAGTCTTTTTGCTATCCTTCGAATCATTAGTCTTAGTAGTTTGAGGAGTAGTAGGTGCTACAGTATTATTAGCTTGAGTTTGTGTATTCTTAGTAGTTGTTTGATTATTATCAGCTGTTTTAGTAGTTTCTACTTTATCTTTAGTCGCTTCAGCTTTAGGCTGATCATTTTCAGGTTGATTTGTAGTTGTGGCAGCTTTATCATCCTTGGCAGTTTGCCCAGCTGCAACAGTTTGTTTATTTTCATTTTGTGATTTTGCTACAAGTGGTGTTTTGATGGTATCCGCGTGAACTGCTTGATTAGTTGTTGCAAACATTCCAAGCAAAGTTGCCGCTGAGATAAATGTCAGTAGTGAATCTTTCTTACTAATACTCATGTAATTCCTCCCTATGAAAATCCGTCTTATTATATCACATGAAAACGATTAGCCATGTATAGTAATAAAATTGTAATAAAGGTGTCATTTTATTTACAAATATAGTTCAAACATTTAAACAAAAAACAGGTCACGCTACAATAACGTGTCCTGTTTTGTTCTCAATAGGGTAGATTGAGTGTAATTATTAATTTAATTCGTCAAAGAAACCGTCTTTTTTCAAGATTTCTAAGTAACGTTTAATGGCATCAGGCCAAGTTGGAAGTGGCTGGAAGCCATTCTCGACAAGCTTACTCTTGTCAAGGCGAGAGTTAAATGGACGCACAGCCTTGGATAAGCCATATTCTTCCGTAGTTACAGGTATAACCTTAGTATCATAGCCAGCTTGACGGTAAATTTCTTTAGTAAAATCATACCAAGAAATATAACCAGTCTTAGTACCATCAGCGTTATGATCACCTTCAGACTCTGGCAATTCAGCATTGGTTGCATGATAGTAACCGTACTTATCAGTTTCAATCATATCAACGAGCAAACGTGCCAAGTCAAAAGTATAAGTTGGAGTCCCAATCTGGTCGTCAACAACCTTAACTTCATCATGGCTCTTACCCACCTTAAGCATGGTCTTAATGAAGTTAGAACCGTTAACACCAAATACCCAAGCGATACGAACGATGAAGTACTTGTCCAAAGTGTTAGCCACAGCTTCTTCGCCACCTAACTTGGTTTCGCCATAAACATTCATTGGCTTATAGCCTTTAAAGTCAGGCTTCCACGGAGTAGTTCCTTGACCATCAAATACATAATCAGTAGAAATGTATACCATTGGTACGTCTAACTTCTTGGCAACATTGGCGATGTTTTGAGTACCACCAACATTAACCTTACGAACAGCTTCAACATTGTCATCATCTTCTGCCATATCAACAGCAGTCCAGGCAGCACAGTGAACAATGACATCTGGATTCACTTCAGAAATAACTTTATCGACTGCATCTGCATCGGTGATGTCTAAAGAAACATAAGGTGCCTTAGTTACAGCTGTACCATCAGCAACACCGGCATATTCAGGTGCTAAATCTGAGCCGACACCTTCATACCCACGCTTAGCAAGTTCATTCATTACGTCATGGCCAAGTTGACCATTGACTCCAGTCACAAAAACTTTCATTAAATTACCTCACTAATTAAAACTTGAAAGTGTCTTTCAAACCAACCCATTCTTGGTCACGATCAGACAAAGTCAATTTTGTTCCATCATCTAAAGTGTAGCCTTCAGCACTGGCATTTTCTGGGTAATTACCTTGAAGATGTGGCCATTCAATTCCAATTTCGGGATCGTTCCAAGCCATACCACCTTCATCGTTTGGGTGCCAGAAATCGTTAACCTTGTAGCAGAATTCTGCTTCGTCACTCAAAACAAGGAAACCATGAGCAAAACCTTGTGGGATCAAGAATTGCTTCTTGTTTTCAGCAGTTAATTCAACACCATACCACTTACCGTAAGTCTTTGAATTACTTCTAAGGTCAACAGCAACATCAAATACGCTACCGCGAACGGCACGAACCAACTTAACTTGTGGATAATGCTTTTGGAAATGTAAACCACGAAGTACACCTTTAGTTGAACTTGATTGGTTATCTTGAACGAAGTTAATGCTAAAACCTGCATCCATCATGTCTCTTTGGTTAAAAGTTTCCATGAAGTAACCACGATCATCACCATGAACAGTTGGGGTAATAACTGCTAAACCTTCAATGCCGCCAACATTCTTTTCAACTTTAATTTGTCCCATTTTTACTCTTCTTCCTTTCAAAAATTAGTAACGTAACTTGCCTTCAGCAACTGACTTAAGGTGCTTGCCATATGGACTTTTACCATAGTGAGTAGCTGCTTCAAGAAGTTCATCCTTATCAATCCAGCCATGAATGTAGGCAATTTCTTCAGGAGCTGAAACAGAAACTCCTTGGCGTTCTTCTACCATCTTAACGTAGTTAGAAGCATCAACTAAACTTTGCATAGTGCCAGTATCAAGCCAAGCATAGCCACGTCCCAAAAGTTGAACACCCAAGTTATCATCTTGTAAATACATATCGTTCAAACTAGTAATTTCAACTTCACCACGTGCACTAGGCTTAACTTGAGCCGCCTTTTCACTAACGCCAGCTGGATAGAAATAAAGTCCAGTTACAGCATAGTTACTCTTAGGTTGTGCTGGCTTTTCTTCAATAGAAACAGCATTACCATTTTCATCAAAGTCAACCACACCAAAACGTTCTGGATCGTTAACATAGTAACCAAAGACAGTTGCCTTACCGTCTTGTGCATCTTGAGCGGCATTCTTAAGTAATTCAGTAAAGCCATTGCCATAAAAGATATTGTCACCAAGTACCATCGCACAAGGTTCGCCATTGATAAAATCTTCACCCAACGTAAAGGCTTGTGCCAATCCATCTGGACTTGGTTGAACCTTATAAGTCAACTTAATTCCAAATTGTGAACCGTCTCCTAACAATTCCTTAAAGCGTGGAGTATCAGCTGGAGTAGAAATAACCAAAATATCCTTAATTCCAGCCAACATCAAAGTTGACAATGGGTAATAAATCATTGGCTTGTCATAAACAGGCAACAATTGCTTACTAGTTACTAAAGTTAATGGGTATAGACGTGTACCTGAACCGCCCGCTAAAATAATTCCCTTCATTTTGAATTAGTCCTTATCTAAAACTTGCTTCTTACCATACATTTCATCGTAGTAATTTTGGTAATCGCCAGAAATGATGTTTTCCCACCATTCCTTGTTGTCAAGGTACCATTGAATAGTCTTCTTGATACCATCTTTAAACATGGTTTCAGGAAGCCAGCCTAATTCGTTGTGAATCTTTTCTGGATCGATGGCGTAACGACGGTCATGACCCTTACGGTCAGTAACGTGTTCAATTAATGAGTATGGCTTATCTAAGTAGTCACAAATAAGCTTAACAATGTCAATGTTGTGCATTTCGTTGTGACCACCAATATTGTAAACTTCACCAGGAGTACCCTTTTCTAAGATAAGGTCGATAGCTTTGCAGTGGTCTTCAACGTAAAGCCAGTCACGAACGTTTTCACCATCGCCGTAAACTGGAAGTTTTTCATTGTTCAAAGCTCTTTGAATCATTAATGGAATAAGCTTTTCTGGGAATTGATATGGGCCATAGTTATTAGAACAACGTGAGATGGTTACTGGCAAGTTGAAAGTTCTGCCGTAGGCACCAACGAGTAAATCGGCACTTGCCTTACTTGAGGAATAAGGACTAGAAGTGTGAAGTGGAGTGTCTTCATGGAAGAACAAGTCTGGACGATCAAGTGGTAAATCCCCGTAAACTTCGTCAGTTGAAACTTGGTGGAAACGCTTGATACCGTACTTGCGACATGCATCCATCAATACTGAAGTACCAATAATGTTAGTTTCTAAGAAAATTTCTGGGTTTTCAATAGAACGGTCAACGTGACTTTCAGCAGCAAAGTTAACTACAACGTCAGGTTTTTCTTCTTCGAATAACTTGTAAACACCTTCGCGGTCACGAATATCTAACTTAACAAACTTGAAGTTAGGATTGTCCATTACGCCCTTCAATGTAGACAAGTTACCTGCATAAGTTAAGCTATCCAAGCAGATAATTTCGTAGTCTGGATGCTTCTTTAACATGTAAAAAACAAAGTTTGAACCGATAAAACCGGCACCACCAGTAACAATAACTTTCATATTAATCCTCCGATAAGATTTCTTAGTTCATATGAAGTATATAACATTACGTTACGTCACTTTCAATAGTAAAAATAAAAAAGTTAGACTTTTTTACTAATCATATCCCGTTATCTCATCATTTAGACAGACTTAAATTAAGAGTAAAATAAAAATAATTTTTTTCTTTAGCAAAGTCGTGCTTTTGGGTTATCTCCCTAGTATCATAAAAACAAAAACTCTATTTATCACAAATTTTCTTCCATATTTTTCAATCTCATTATTCTATCCACCTGTTCTTGTTCACTAGTTTTTTCCAACTTATATACAGTAGATTTACCATTTCCTTCTGAAACTAGAACTTTTTTATCTAATAAATGATTAAGTCTTTTTCTTACCGTACTATTGCTCCCAAATCTATTATTCATATCTTTAAACATCTGAGAAAAACTAAACTCAGACTTTTGAATAGCATAATCAATAATAAATTTTTCTGTTGGATCTAAGATCATTTCATCATCAATTTTTGTTCTAATATCGATTTTCCAAATTCTGATCTTAGTAATTTTATTAGTCGCATCAATTTCAATTTCTGGTTCCATTAAGTGATTTCTGCTTGCGGCTCTTAAAATTCTGGGTCCTCCACTGGCTCTTTTTTCTGAAATACCAATCCTTCTAAATAAAGTGGCAATTTCCGAATTTCTTACTTCTGACTTTTGACCGCGCAAAAATGATTCCCTACTGACTCTCATATCACCGGGGTTTGTGAATTCCCAATAACTTGGACGATCCTCAATTTGAATTGCTATTGTTCCATCATAATAAGCATGCATTAAGCAATTAACCAACGCTTCCTTTGCAGCAGATCTCAAATCAGCAACATAGCTTCCTCGAGTTAAATCCTCATCTTGAACATATTTATCATTAATATTAGAAGTGATTTTAGGAAGAACTAAATTGTAAAATGAATATACATTCATTTCGGGATAATTCATATCACCTGCCGACACACGATCAACCCAATCTGTGTCTCCATCTCTAGCATATCTTGTATAATCTAATTGAAACCTAGGAAATCTATCCATTATTGACATAAACTTGCCAAAGAATAATAATCCACCCTCTGTCAATTTACGTTCTTTACTTGAAGAACGTCTATCACGCCTCAACACTCCGATATCTGTTAAAAGCTCATAATCTGATTTTGACACACTATCTGCATCTTCTATCTTTCCTAACTTTTTACTATAATCATTGACATCTTCTAAATTTAAGTCACTATCCCAATCAAAATTTTTAAGTAATCTGGTATCAACTTGATCTTGACTTTCAGCATACAAATACTTCAGCTGATCATGTGTTGCAAAACGATCCCCATCATCAGTTCGCATGTACGCTTTATCTTTAAAAGTAATTGGTTTATTAGAAAACTGAGCTGGAAATATTTTAATTTGTAGTAATGTTTTCCCATTAAAGCGAGTAACTTCAACATCGGAATTTTGAATTACCGGCTTGTTAACGATCTTGGGATTGCTATTATTATTAAATAATTCTTTAATTACATCATCAGGTTAATCAACACCTACAATTTTATAATGATGTGATTTGGGTTCATCTACACCTAATACAATGAGACCGCCATCCGTATTGGAAAATGAACTTACTGTTTCCCATATATTTTGAGGTAATTTCCAACTTGCTGTTTTGAATTCTAAATGCAAGCCTTCTTTTGGGGTTGTAAATTCACTAGTACCCATATCTTTAATAAAGTTAATAAAATCCATAAGTTCACCTATAAGTAAAAGAAAAAGAAAAGAAAGTAATACTGATGTATCAACGTTTTAAGCCACTCCAGCGCCTATTTAAAAAGCAAAAGAAAAGAATTGACTTTTTAGCATTTTTGTGATATGTGTAAATTCTATTTAATAAATAGTTATTTACGATAATCTATAGGGTCATTATCAACAATTACTAATTATACCTTGAAATTTACAAACATCCAAATTAGCATAAGTTTAGATTACCGATATCTCAAAAATAAAAAAGTTAGACTTTTTTACCGATAAAATACCCTACACCCTTAGTAATATAGAAGCCATCTTTTACTTTCTGATCAACATAATGCTTAAAATCCGGATAATGATCTAACAAAAGTGCATTCTGATTCCCATGACAAGACAAAATATACGAAATCAGCGGTGTAGATTCAGACAATTCAATTGCATCTTCATACTTGTGACAAGTAATATCCTTAAAATATGAATTCAAAATCTGCTTTCCATTCTCTAAACCAAAACGATCATATAAGTTAACTGATGACAGAACAATATTCGAATTAAAATTCTGTACTAAGTCAGTAATCTCTCGCATATGCTTCTTAGAATAAGTACTGCAAGCAAAAGAAGCTCCAGGCTTCAATACTCGACGAACTTCACTTAGAGTCTGAGGAATATCATCACAATAAAAGAGCATATGATTAGCAATCACTAAGTCAAAAGTATCTTCTGCAAAAGGAATCTTCTGCGCATCAAACACCGCATATTGAAATTGCGGATGATCCCCAATATCATTCTTGGCATCTGCCAATATTCCCTCGGAAATATCTGATAAAACGATCGTTACACCATTAGGAACTCGATCGATATTCTGCGACCATAAAGTTCCATTCCCAGCACCTAATTCCAATATCTTCATTCCCGGTTTCAAATCCAAATGCTTATAAAGCCAATGGAACCAACCCTCCTTATTAGTGGAATAATCTCGGTGCAATCTAATTCTAGCAGAAATGTTAGTTGCATTTTGATATTGCGTACTCAAGGATTGATTCATAGAAGTTAAGTGAATCAAGTCCAACATCTTCTGCCAGTCAACTTTTCCCTCATCCTTCAATGCATCCCTAGTTGAATCAATCGCCGTTATAACATTCTTCATTTCTTCCAAACGTTCTTCAGCAAGTCGTTTTTGAATTTGAAGCGAATCAAGCAATAATTGCTGATCCCCTGATCCAATAGTCATTTCCCTAATATCACTTAGGGAAAAACCAAGATACTTCAAAAGAAGAATTTGCTGAAGTTTAGCAAAATCTCTGTCAGTATAACGCCGGGCTCCCCCTTTAGTATGAGCAGTCGGCTTTAATAAATTTTTTTGGTCGTAATAGCGAATTGTACGAATCGACACATGCGCCTTCTTCGCAAATTCACCACTTGTGTAGTATGTTGGCATGTTGAGATATTATTTCCTTTATTTGACATAATCATTCTAAAATATTCTTTATAAAAAAGTACTCCTATTTAGAAGTGCTTCTTATACAATCTGTTGTTATCTTTTATTTATTAATAATTACAACTACCTTATTTTAATGAACCTGAAAATCTAAAATTATATGACCTAATTGGGCCAGCTGAATCCAAGCTTATTAGCTGCTCGTTCTTCATACCCCCCTTTAATATGCATGCTGGGTAACCATGATTCAAGCGAACCTTTATTAGACTTTTTATAAAATTGAATTTTTTTGGTATACAATTATTTGTATAAAATTAAACTATAAATAAACATTTTGGCTTAGCGGTTTTACGCAATTGGGATCATACAGAACAGCATTAATTATACCCTTCCCCTACATCAGTTAGAGGGATAATATGGCAACTTTAGAGCAAAAAATTTATTTTAACAAATATTATTTTCGTTTATCAAACTATATTTTATAGCCATATCTCCAAGAAAATGTCATCACATACGTGCATAAAATAATATGCACGCTTTAATCAAGCATACTATTCTATGACTACAAGATAGCTCCTCAAAACCAAAAACTTTAGTTGAAATCAAATAATCACATTGGGTATAAAAACCTATGAAAGGACCACAATATTCATATTGATCTCTATCATCACATTATTTTGACTAATTCAACTCTATTCCTACTAATACTTTCATTAAAAGAGAGTCCATATTAATCAATAAAGCCGTGTTTTGTTAATTTATTTATTCCCCAATTTAAAAATTTCTTTTCCAAAAAGATTAATAAAAAACTTAATAATATAATAAAAAATAACGTAATTGAAATGAACATTGTCATTTTTCCATTAATTGAAAAATTCAAATTTATATGCCAATTCTTACTAATTCGATAAAAATATGAACAAATCCAAAAAATAAAATTTTTTAATCTATTTTTTTCAAATATTCCCGTTGCTATAGCAACTAATAATGTAACATTTGCTAAAACTATTTTAGTAATAGCAATAAATCCATCCTTATCATGAATTTTCTTACCCACTAGCGTTTGCATTTCATTGCTAAAAGTGGCTAATGCAAAAGAATCCAAAGCTGCAAGTATTAAAAATAAAAAATGGAATGTATTATATCCTCCTGTAATACAATTTTGGACATAAAATACAAAAATAATTATTGGGATTATAATCCAAAGAAAAATATATATTAAAATAGCTTTTACATTAATAAGAATTGACCAATATTCAAAAACTATGATGGTCAAAGCTCCTGAAATAATAAAAATTGGCACCCAATTATTAATTATTCCATTTATATGAAATAAAGAAACAATTATTGCTAAAATAATTGTTTCAATTACTAAGTAAAAAATAGCGCTTTCTATTATGTCCATACAAATACTTATAAACTTTAAGGTTTCCTGATTTTTATAAAGAAGAAATTTTTTAAACTTTTCAATACAGTACCAGATAACACCCAATATTAGCAATCCAACTACTAGGCGACACCATATAGTTTCCAATTTTGGAATTAATTCCAAAATCATATATGTGACAGCTAAAATATATGAGGTCTCTTTTATTCTACTATTGAAAGCCCTAATTTCAGGTTTTTTTCTCCCAAAGTAAAATATTATTCCACCAATCATATAAGTCATCACATCTATTCCTCCTAAATATAAAAGAACTTTTTCATTAAGGTTAAATATAAACATCAATATAAAGGAAATTATTAGACACACAAATCCATATATTGATAAAGCATTTAACAAGGATCGAATAGTTTGACTACAATTTATTTTTTTATTCTCTTCAGCCACAAGAAATCTCCTTATACTATTTTTATTGTTTCAAAAGCTATTTATTACAAATCTCTTCTCTCCTACTTAAAAAGCTTTCTCTATTGATGACTTATCTATATTGATAAACTTTTTGAACAAAGAGTCATACATTTATATTGTTTATCAAAGTAGGACTTATATCACTAATTCATTACTACCATTTAAATTAATATTTACTATACTTTTAGGAGATGTATACGTTTTTACTTCAAAATTATAAAGTTTCATATTTAGATCCATATACAATACTTCTACTACATCTTTAGAAATATTAATATTTAATTTTTTCTCTATATCCAATCTCTTTTTATCAATAATTTTTCCCACATGATTTGGTTCTATAGTTTGAAATAGTTTACTATCATTTGGATATAACAAACTCATCCCCGTCATATCATGGCTTTGACTAGTTTGCCCAATATCTGCTGGAGTATAATATATAAGAGTAGCAAGTTTATCAACTTCTTCAGCAGTTATATTTCCAATTTTTACTTTCTTTATTAAAAAAGATACTTCGTTCAATTTATCTTTTTTACATATGCCTACATAACGATATATACCCGCTGACAACCCTCCATTTATCGGAATGATATGTAACTCTATTCCTGGATTATCTATTCCAGTGTCATAACTTTCATTGTCATCTTTTGTTCTGCTAACAATTGCCGCATCTTTCCATCCTGTAAAAACTTTCAATTCAGGTCTATGCTCTTTTTCAAACCTTTTTTTAGAATTAACTAGTTCTACATATGCTACTATGAACGCAATAACCGTCCCTATTCCGCTTACCCAGCTAGCTAAATCACCTATTTCTTGCACAGGTAATTTTCTAGTAATAAAGAGAGAAGAAATTACGCCCCCAAATATTCCACTTATCGCTGAAACTACAATAATTAATAATTCACGTTGTTTCATTATGACAATCTCCATTAATACAACCTATATTCCTCTATATCCATAAAAAAAGCCTCAATTCCTCTCATTAGAGATTACTGAAACTTTCTTTACTGTTAATGACTTATTCTTTCTTATAATATAAACTCCTTTATGTCACAAAAACTGAATCTTTTTAAATGGTTATATTAATAAAAAAATTACATTACTTGCTTAATTAATCCCTAGACGATTAATTATGAACCACCTGAACGCCAAAATTAACTTTTTCATCAATTACAGTTGCCAAATAAATCTAAAAAGCTTAGGTGATCTTCTTTTTTTGTTATCAACTCTATGATTCTTCTTTGCAGCCGCCTTACTCTTATAATATGTGTCTACTGCAGTATTAATTCCCACATAGAGTTTTTTGCGATTATTGGTAACATATACAACTGCTGTTTCACCCATAGGATAGCTCATTCGCATCCTATTGCCCTTACTTTTAATTAATTGATGTGAACTATAATCTGCGTTGGAATTATGCGCACGATCAGTATATTTATAAGTTCTAGCCTTCGTACCTGCATCAGAATAACCAGCTAATACAATCTTTGAGCGCGAAATCTTAAACGCTTTAAGCTTATTAGTGTAATCATAACCATACCAAGTTCCTCTAAATCTCTTAGGCACATTAATTTTTTGAAAAACAGAAGCCTTTACTTGAGTAGAATGAGTAATTGTTACGACTCCCAAAATAGTAAATAACATCCCCACTACTAAAACTAAACTTTTTCTAATTTTCATATCTTTCTCCTCTCCCATTATTCCTCTGTTAGTATATACCTATTTGTCATTGATGAATAATCAAAATTATCATATCTTTGTTTTTTAATTCTTCACAGATAATAAAAGGTAAGACTTGCAAAATAAAAAATCCCATCAACCATAAATTTGATGGAATTTCATTGTAGCATATTCACTTAATTAATCATTTTTATTCAACATTGTTTTTAACTTCATTTTGCTCAATATAATTGCTACCATGACTATACTCAATTCACATACTGCAAATCTTTCCTATTTTTTGTGGTCCCAAATACAGTATACTAATACGCATATTCCCCTATAATAAGAATTCTTGTCACTATAATAATGATGTCTTTTTTAGCTAATCTAATTAGAAAAGTTAACATATTAATTATTGGTGGTACAAGTATTAATAGTCAAATTTTATCTATATACATCTTTACTTAATTCTTTCTAAAATTACAAAATTATAGTGGTCGAAATTACGTAAATTGAATTAATTTACATGGAATTACAATATCTTCATCATCCCTAAAAGGATAATCAATCAATTGCAAATAACAATTTGGAGGAAAAATCAGTTCGGATTCTCCATCTTCTTCCATATCTGCACATACAGCATAACTATTTTCAGATACATAAATTTTTAAAACATAGTGATGAGGATAATCTGAACTCAGACGTTTTGATAAACTTGTACTCATAAATCCTTTCTCTTGAAAAGGCCCCTTCTCTTCAAAATTTTTATTATTTTCAACAATTTCAGATGCAATTTCTTCCGGAATTCTTCTATAAACTATTATATTGTTTGGAATAGTGGGAGAAGAATATATTGCCCATCTTAACAAGGAAATATCAATTAATATATGTTCACGTTCTGAAGAATAATTATCAACAAATTTCCCATACCGTAAATAATAATTAATTCGTTGGTATACCCAACCCTCATAATCCATAAGAGGATTAAAAATTTGAGTGTTGAGGTCCCTTTCAAATTGATTATTAGTATGCTGTATCCTCTCAAAGATTTTTTTATATTCTCTAAACCATTCTCCGTATATATTTTCTTTCCACTCAAAAATTTGATTTTCGGGTATAGAATTATATTGATCTTTGTTAATTAAAAAATTTATTTTACCATATTTCATTTTATTAAGCATGTCTTTTAACCACCTCAATATCATAATTCCTTTCTTAAAATAATTTTACTTATTAGTACACAAAAACCTCCCCTAAGCATTCGCTCGATGGAGGTTCATTTCAATCTATTTAGTTAAACAGCTTCTATTTTCCTCGTAATAATTGTTAGCCTGCAAAGCCTAGGAAAATTTACCATTAATCTTCTTAGTGCTGAAGTTGTTATAGTCAAGTTCTTACCGAATAATGTAGGGTATTTTAGGCTCCCCATGTAAAGTTTGAGGTTATTCAATCCTATTTCTTCAATTTTTCAATAATTAAATCTCTAGCTTGATCTACAATTGGAGCTTTTAAAATTAATACCATTACTCCATAAATAATGACGCCAACGATGACTTCTAATCCCATCATAGGCCAACTATCTTTCAAATGTTGATTCATCCAAAATACAGGAATGAACATAACAATTCCCGCTAACAAATATTTCCAAGAACTAGAAAATAATTGTTTATAGTTTAGTAATCCTCTAACAGCCCAAAGTTGATATACAGTTACTGAAATTTCAGAAATTACAGTGGACCACATTGCTCCATATAATCCCCACGTATGAATTAAAGGCATATTCAAGATGATATTTACAAAAGCCCCTATCGTTACCGAGATAGTAAAGTCACGTTGATGATGAATTGGAAGTAAGTATTGAACTCCCAATACGTTACTCCAGGCAATCATTAAAATTACGATAGATTCAATCATCATAGCTGAACCAACTGGACCATATCCAGGGCCATAGTATTTAGGAGCCAATGTTAAAGAAATTGCAGCAAGTCCAAACATCATTGGATAGGAAACGGCAGAGACAAAATCAAATGACTTATAAAGCATTCGATTAACTTCTCGCATATTTCCTTTTGATACCGCATTAGCTACGTGAGGGAGCATAACAGTACCGGTTGCTGTTACTAAAGCTAAAACTAATTTGACTAAGTTATCAGAATATTGGTAATAACCTGAAGCAGTTTCACTTACCATTCCACCTAACATAGTTTTGTTTAATTGAACATAAACTTGTGTAGCGATTTGAGGAATGAACAATTCTGCCATTGGCAGAAAATGGCGCCAAGGATCTAAAATCTTAATATTAATCTTAGGAAGATCTTTTTTGATATTAGGCCATAAGGTCAAATTACCTAATAATGTCGAAATTGCTAAGACAACAATATATAAAGTTACATCGTAAGGACCCTTAATCAAAAGAAAAATAGCTGCCATTGACAATAACTTAACAAAGGAATTCTTTAAAACAGTAACTTTAAAGTTCTCAATTCCTTCATAAAACCAAGAAATATCAAAGGCTACTGCAATCAAATTGATAGATTGTGCAACCATATATTCTGGCTGTCTAGTATAAAACATCATGAATACTTCAAAAGCAATGATTGCAAGAAGCGTCATTATAGTTTTAACTATTTGAATTTCCCAAAATGTCTGAGACATTTTTCGAGGATTTTCACGTACATAAGCAATTTGCCGATTACCATAATATCCAATTCCCATACTTGCAAAAAGAATAAAATATTGGATTATTGAATTAGTAAAAGCATTCGCACCTACACCTTCAGGGCGCAAAACACGACTGACATAAGCGGAAGTAATTAAAGGTACTATAATTGCTAAAACTTGATATCCTACATTATAAAGGTAATTTCTGATAACCTTCATAGAAACTAATCACCAAATTCATCATTAACTGCATCAAGCGCGGCTGCAATAACTTGATCCATGTTGTAATACTTGTATTGACCTAAGCGTCCGCCAAAAATAACTTTATCATCAGTATTTTTAGCAAGCTCTGCATATTTTGCATACATATCGTTGTTACGGTCATTATTTACCGGGTAATAAGGTTCATCTCCGCGCTCCCAGTCAGCTGGATATTCCCGGGTAATAATTGTCTTATCCTTGTCACCCTTACCGAATTCAAAATGCTTGTGTTCAATTACACGAGTATAAGGAATTTCAGCTTCAGTATAGTTAACAACAGCATTTCCTTGGTAGTTACCAACATTCTTTTCTTCAGTTTCAAAACGAAGTGAACGATATTCAAGTTCGCCTAATTTATAATCGAAGAACTTATCGATCATGCCAGTGTAAACAACTTTATCGTAATTCTTCAAATACTCATCTTTCTTATCAAAGAAATCAGTATTCAATTCAACTGTGATATTTGGATTATTAAGCATATTCTCAACCATCTTAGTATAACCACCAATTGGGATGCCTTGATAATCATCATTGAAATAGTTGTTATCATAAATTAGACGAACTGGAAGACGCTTAATAATGAAAGCTGGAAGTTCAGTAGCTTTTCTACCCCATTGCTTTTCAGTGTAACCCTTAATAAGCTTTTCGTAGATATCTCTACCAATTAAAGAAATAGCTTGTTCTTCCAAGTTCTTTGGTTCTTTCCCAGCCATTTCTTGACGTTGTTCATTAATCTTCGCCATCGCTTCTTGTGGGGTTTTTACTCCCCACATTTCACTAAAAGTATTCATATTGAAAGGCAAGTTATACATATGACCTTTGTAGTTCGCTACAGGACTATTCGTATAACGGTTAAAATCCGAAAATTGATGAACATAATTCCAAACTTCTTTATTTGAAGTATGGAAAATATGTGCACCATACTGATGAACTTGAATTCCATCAACTTCTTTCGTGTAGATGTTGCCTGCAATATGATCTCTTTTTTCAATAACTGTAACTTTGTTTCCACGTTTTGCAGCCTCATGAGCAAATACTGCTCCAAAAAGGCCTGACCCTACTATTAAATACTTATTTTTATCCATATATTTTACTCAAATCCATTTCATAATTACTCTTTTTTATCCATATTACTCTCAACATATATGTAAACAAGAGTAATAAAAATGCTGTCCACCAATTACAAAAATAATTAACTTCGATAAACAAAATAGCCATAAGCACATCTAAAATATCTAACATAGTAATACGTATTCCAATAAAATGACTTAATACATAATCCGCCAAGATGCTTCTAAAAGCAATGGCTATCACAAGACTTATTATCAAAGCATTCATATCATTAAATACATATGCAGTTATTCCACATAAAATTCCGCTAAGTACAATAGTAATTAAATTAACCCTTAATAAAGTTACCTGTTTATTCAACACTTTAAAGAAAGTACTTCCGATCAAATCCATTTTACTGTCAAAATAACATATTGGTAAAACTATAGCAAGATAATTGATACTTTCTGCATACTGTGGTAACCATAGTTTTAATACATATTGCACGGGAATATAAGCAAGATACATTAGAGGGAGAATATAGAAAATCCTTATATTAAATTTTCTATATGTATTCTTTAAATCTTCCTGTTTTAATCTTCTTAATGCTGGGAAAAGTACTAAGCCTATTTGCATAATAAAAGTTAATGCAAAGTTCATTAATGTGAGTGAAAATGAAACTTTTCCAAATGCTATTAACCCCCAACGCATATCAATAATTTGTCTACCAATTCCTAAAACTAGCATTGAACAAACATTAGCTATCATTAAACTAATACCTATTTTCATACTAGTAACCCCATCACTAATTCCGATACTCCAATTCAATGCACTCGAACGGAATTGGGGATTTATCTTTACTCTTAAGTATACAAGTGCCCCTAATACTCCTAAAATATAAAATGGAATATAAATAAAGGCATCCGTTATACTCAAGAATAATAAGCAAATTTGAAATCCAAAAAATATTATTCTCTGGATAATAATTGATTTAGAATATATATTGGTTTCGTTCACCGCTTGAAAAATGTACCCCAAATAATTTTGAAGCGTAAATATAAAATAATATACTATAACAAAAAATATTACTAAACGTCGTTCAGAAGTTTTAGAAAAAATAGTCAAAATTAATCCAGCTAATATTCCTAAAACTAATTGAAAAATAATTCCAAAATAATATTGGCTTTTTACTGCAGTGTAATTTAATTGATCTAATTTTTTACCTCCATAACGAAGATAGACTCCATCATTTAATCCCAAAGCCAGACATGGAATATAATTACTATAGAATATAAAAAGTTGCCAATAACTAAAATCGGCTACACTCATTACCTTAGGCAAAATTAGGTTAGTAGCACAACTCACAATTAAAGAGAGTGATTGTGCTAGAAAGGCAAATAAAAAATTTTTTTTAATTTCTTTATTCATATTAAAACTTAACTTTCCTAGTAATCAAATTATATAAGACAAAGAATAAAATCAAGTAAATTATCATTCCAACTGATAAATATATTGAAAAAAGCCAATCATCGATTGGATGTAAAAATATCCCCTCTGCCATATATCCATATATAATAAAAGCAAGTTTATGTTTTATAATATTTCTTCGTTGGAGCAAATAATAATAGTAATTATAAAAGATTGCAAACAGAGTTTGTAATATAATAACCCCAGATATTCCAAAATCTGCAAGCCAATTTCTATAAGCGGAATAGACATTTCCTAATTGAATGCCATTGTAAGTTCTAAATTCTTTATGTTGCAAATATACTGGGATATTTCCTCCAAGATCTCTCACCGTTCCTATCATAGAGATAAAGGTTTCTTTTCCCCATATAGAAGCATCATGAATTGGATTTTTGATAAACATATCAAAAAGTTTAACTGGTCCCCCTACATACATAGTTATATAATCCATAAAACTTGAATCAGCCGAATTAGACCTGCCGACTAGCAGTCGGATGGAATAAAAAAAGATCATTAATCCTACAAAAATACCTAAAAGTTTAAATAAACTTTTCACATTTTGATTATTAGAAGGGCTTTGTTTTAGAACAAAATAATAAATAATAATGGTCCCTACCATACCCAGTATGTTTAATCTGTTACTTAAGATCATACTCATTAGAACAAAAATTAATACGTTTGCTATAGAAAACAACCAGTCTTTTTTATTTACATAACTTTTCACAATATTAAAGATTAATACAAATGGATAAATATATGCACAAATAGTAGGAATTTTTTGAAGTTGTTGTATGTATCCTGGAATACTCATGCTAGTATCCGTTCCATAAGACGTAATCGCTCTATATGCTTCAATAACTTGAGATAAAGAGCCATTTCCACCTATGGCTTTTACACTTTTAAAAGTTAAATATAGAATCCATAAATTTAAAATCACCAAAAAAAATGAGATACCTATATTAATATTGATTCTTGATGATGCCAGTACTCTATCATAATTATCCGGTATTTGATTACATACTAATTTTTTTATTAAATATCCAACAAAAATAAAAATAAGGGCTCCTCCTAAAAGAATTAAAAAAGGAGTAATAGAATAATCTTGTAATCCCCATTGAGTATAATTAATTAAAGCACTTCCAATACTAATAATATAAACTGCACAAAAAAGAAAGGGAGGAGCCATATAATCTTTATCAAATAAATAATAAGTTATAAATAATAATAATATAAATATTAAAAATAGAAGAATTAGCATTTACTTATATCTTTCATGTTTAAAAATAGAGCTATGTTTATATAATCCTGTAGAAAGTACAACCTTTGTAGAAATCTTCCCTAATGTACTTTCATTTTTTAGCACGTCATACTTATTAAAAAATTTTTTTTGTCCTTTGTTATTAAAGCATTCTTTTATATCTTTAATAACTTCGGATTTTTTAGGAACATGGTAAGCAAAAAAAAGAGTTCCCCAAAAATTTCTAGCTGCATCATCAATAATTTGATTAAAATTAATAATTTTTTTCAAAACATTACTAATAGTATAAACTCCTGGAGTGCCACTTACATTATTACCAGTTCTCCGATATTTTACTAAGGTAACAGGAATATATGCTATTTGGGCATAAGTAAGTGCATATTTACTAAGATATACATCATGACTTATATTATTTTTAACTTGAGCCGAGGTTCCAAGATTAACCAGTTTCCACAAAGCAAAATTATGCCCTATAGTTGTTCCCCATACATATTGATCTTTAAAAAAGGAATTATAGGGATTATCTATAAACTGTGTTCTGATATGATTACTCATTTTGTCATGTTGATCAGTGCCATTTTTATCATAAAATTCTAAATCACAATAACAAAATACAGGATTAGTTTTTCCATACTTTTCTTCTAACTTTTCCATACTTTTAATCTCTAAAGATATTTTTTTTTCATCCCATATATCATCTTGGTCACAATAAAAATAGTAATCAACAGGTGCACAATGAGTTTGCACATATCTCATCAAATTAAAGTAATTTGCAAAAGCACCATGATATTGAGTATTATTAGTAATTATTTTTTTTATTCGAGGATCCTCTTTTTGTAAATCCTTAAGTATATTCAAAGTATGGTCAGTAGAATGATCGTCACTAATATATAGCTCCCAATCTTTAAAAGTTTGCTTTTGTAAACTCTGAATTTGTTCCTTAATATAGGATTCTCCATTGTACGTTGCCATCATAATCATGGCTTTTTTATGATTAATATCCATATTTTTTTACCCATATTCTATACATAACTTTGGCTAAGGGAAGCATAGAATAGTTACCTTTTCTGATTAATCGAATAAAATTATCATTATTTAATCTTTGATAGCTAGCCAAGGAAAGTCTTTTAATATTTTTATCAAACGTTTTTGTTCTACTTTTAGCTTCTCCTAGAGACATAAGTAGGTATGTTCTCATGGTGCTTCCTATTGAGCGTCTAAATGTATTAAATATGGTTTCTTCTTGATTAGGCAACATTTTATTATTTTTTGTAAAACTATCATACATTTTTACAAGTTGATATGATACCTTCTCTTGCATCTTAATATTCTTTAACATATTAGCTTTTGCAACACTTTGATCTGCTTCTCCTAACCGATATTTATAAAGATATAAATCAAAATAAGTAATTGTCTGAGAAACATAAGCTGCCCATGTTACAAATTCTACATCAACATAAAAGCAATTTTCTGTAATATGAACATTATTCTTTCTAAGTAAATTTGTTTTTACCGTTAATGTATGTAATACTACTCGTTTTATATCAATTTTATCTTTCCAAGTATATTCTTTTGCTGGTTCTACATTTTTTATCAAATTAATATTTTTAGATTGATCTGGATACATCTCAGTAAAATCAGTTAATACTAAGTCGGAATCTTGAGACTTCAAATCTTCAATAAACTTTACTAAGCTAGACGTATCTACCCAGTCATCCCCATCAACCACTTTAAAATACTTTCCTGTCGCTAATTCCATTCCTTTATTAATGGTAGAACCATGTCCTCCATTTTTTTTAGGAATATATTTAAATGTTTGAGGAGCAATATTTTCATATTTTTTAGCGATTTGATTCGTATTATCTTTTGATCCATCGTCTATTATTAAAACTTCTAGATCATCATAAACACGGGGATCATTAAAAGATGCTAATGTTTTGTCTAGCGTAGATTCTACATTATATGCGGCTACTGATATAGTTAAAGTTTTCACATTTATCCTCCTAATTATTAAGTATACAAGTAATAATATTAATTTTTTGAAGCGTACAACAATTTCAATAATTTAAAATTTGATTGTAAAGAATATAACTTTGATCTGATACTCTTTTTCCATCAAAATTTTTTTGAACATAAGATTTGGCAAAAGTCTGCATCTGTTCTTTATAATTTTTGTTCCTATAGATTTTCAAAGCAGCATCTTTTATAGCAATATAATCATCTTTTTCAACCAATATTCCATTTAGAGAAGATTTAATTATATTTGGTATTGCATCTACGTCGGTGGCTACAATAGGAATTTTAGATGCCATATATTCAGGTAAAACTAAGCCAAAACCTTCCCATCTAGATAATAGCATTCCTATATCCATAGTCTTCATATATGCGGTTGGATTATTTACCCAGCCAGTTATCAAAAATGATGAACTAAGATTATATTGATTAATTAAATTTTCAATTTTATCTCGTAATTCACCGTCCCCAACTATTAAAAAGTATGCATTGGGAATCTTTTTTTTGATTAACTTTGCAGCTTTTACAAAGGTATCTGGAGCCTTTTGCTTAGATATTCTACCTACCATACCTACAACAAATGCATCTTTAGGGATGCCTAATTGAGTTCTACTCATAGGAGAAGTCTTCTCTATCTCCTCTATATCAATTCCGTTATAAATTACTTTTAGCTTGTCTGGCTTACAGATTTTTTCTCTAAGAGCTGACTCCCTTTCGGCATCAGAAATGCAGACAATTTTGTCACAAAAATGAGCGGAAATCTTCTCTACCCATCTATACATTTCTTTCTTTTTAGCAGATTGTTGCATATTAAATGCCCATCCATGAGGATTATAGATAACCTTATTCTTCAATCCGAGATCCGCAATTCTAGCAAAAGCTCCCGCTTTGCTTGAATGAGCATATACAATATCTGGCTTTAATTGTTTAATAATTGATCTTAATTTTTTTTCGACTTTTAAATCACTTTTGGGATCAATATCATGGGCCATCTTTAAGACTATTACTCGATTAGCTATATTCTTAAACTTGTTAGAATCATAATTTTGAGAACATACTAAAATATTTTCTACTTTATCATTATCATTATATTTAAAAAGTGTTTCTAAATACCGCTCTACTCCGCCAGCTGCTTCTGCAATATGGAGAACTCTAATTTTTTTATTCATAGAATCTTCCCTAATACGCACTATTTGGATGAACCACTACACCCACAGTTTTAACCAAAATCTTGAAATCTTCCCATAAACCTGAATGATTGATGTAGATAATATCAAGCCAGACCATTTCATCAAAGTCAGCTTCATTTCGCTTAGTTACTTGCCAAAGTCCGGTACAGCCAGGCATTACTTCCAAGCGTTGCTTATCATAATCAGTATATTTAGCTACTTCACTAGGTAGAGGTGGACGAGGACCCACTAAGGACATATCGCCAATTAAGACATTCCATAATTGTGGCAACTCATCAAGACTATATTTTCTAATTGTATGGCCAATCTTGGTAATTCTTGGATCATCCTTAATCTTGAACATGGCACCATCAATTTCATTTTGCTCTTCAAGTTGTTCTACCATTTGATCGGCATTTACAATCATTGAACGGAACTTATACATTCTAAACGGCTTACCATTTTTACCAATTCTCTCTTGCGAATAAAAGGCCGGTCCATGATCTTCATGCTTAATTCTAATTGCCAAATAAGCGAACAGTGGCGAAAGTAATACCAATCCTATTCCACTAGCTACTATATCAAATAATCGCTTAATTCCATGATAGATAGGGCGATGATGCACCTTAGCTGGATTAACTTCAAGTTTTTCCGTCACAATCATTTTCCTCTCACTCTCACTAAATTAATTCTAGCTTTAAAATAGCCAAAACTTCTTCTTTTTCTTTAACGGTCTCCAATCCATTTGCACCTGATCACCATTAATGATCTTGCGTGCATTTTCTTTCCAAGCCTCCGCAAGTTCGCTCCCAAACTCGCGCTCCATTTTGTCATATGCTTCACTTAGTTGATATTGACGCCTTGGCAAATCATGTGCATCAGACGCAAATGTGCAACCTTGACCTGCTTCAATTAATCTGCGTGACAGGTTTTCAACTTTCTCACCAAATAATCCCGTATAAGAACTAGCAGTAATCTGCACTAAACAATCTTGTTCGATTAATTCTTGTAGCACCTGTGGCTCCTTCAAGATTCGATTATTTCGCTCTGGGTGAACTATTACCGGGGTAATACCATGTTCATGAAGCTGGAAGATTGTATTCTTGGCATAAGTTGGCACATCTTCGCTTGGAAACTCAAGAAGCATATATTGACCATCGGCATCACAGAATAAAATATCATCTGCCTCTAAAGCAGGAATAAGCCCACCTGAAAGGCGGACTTCTTGACCTGGAAAGACCGTAAGCGGAATGTTCGCTTCATTAAGTTTTTGCTGATATTGATCAGTGAGCCAAATGATATCTTTCTTGTGATTAGTATATTTACCATTTAGTGTATGTGGCGTCACAACTGCATGAGTAACGCCATCCTTTACTGCCTCTCGTGCCAAGTGCAGAGACGTTTCCCAATCCTTAGAACCATCATCAATCCCTGGCAAGATATGGCAATGGATATCAACTAAGGTCATAATTACTTACTTTCCTTATTTGTGCTAGATCCACCAAAGAAGCGGGATTTCTTATTTTCTTGTCCGTAGCCATAACCATAACCGTAACCATAACCGTAACCATAGCCGCTATTTTCAGCGCTTATATCATTCATTACGTAACCCAAGATGCGAACTTTGGCAAATTCAAGCATTTCAACGGCGCGACGAATAGCAACCTTTTGAGTTTTACCTTGACGAACGACCAAGATAATTCCGTCTAAGTGGCTGGCTAATTCTTGCGTATCGGATACTTCAAGCACTGGAGCTAAGTCGATGATGACCAAGTCGTAATGAGCCTTAACTAAGTCAATAAAGGTTTGCATTCTATGAGAACCGATAAGTTCTGATGGGTTAGGTGGAATTGGACCAGAAGTTAAAATTGAAAGATTCTTAACACCACTTTCCTTAACCACATCTTCTAAATCGATTTCATCAGCATCTGATGTCAACACGGTAGTCAATCCCCTGTTATTCTTCACATTGAAAGTACTGTGTAAAGTTGGACGGCGAAGGTCTCCATCGATTAAGAGAGTCTTGCGACCAGCTTGAGCATAAGTAATAGCAACGTTAGCAGTAACAGTTGACTTACCTTCACTGATGTTAGCAGAAGTGAATGCTAAAGTTTTGATTTCCTTATCAACACTCATGAAGTTGATGTTGGTACGAACAGTTCTAAATTGTTCTGAGATAGGGCTTTGAGGATCAGCAGCAGTGATCAACTTGGCACCCTTTTTCATAGTTTCGTTAGTACCACGTTTTTTCTTAAATAAAGACATATCTGCTTCTTCCTCCTATACCCGACGTCTCTTATTCTTCTTATTAGCGTTTTGGTTCAATTGGAATGATGATGAAACGTTAAAGTGAGCAATTTGACCCAAGTTAGTTAAGCCCAAAGTATCAGTTAAGTAACTATCATCACGAACAGCAGTATCTGATAATTCACGAATCATAATTACTGCAAATGAAAGTACAAGTCCAATTACAAATCCAGCCAAAGTGAACAATCTTACATTTGGTGAAGATTGAACACCAGTTGTAGCTGGAGCTACAATTGTAACGTTGTTAACGTTCATAATTGATTTAATACGGTCTTTGAATACTTCGGCAACAGCGTTAGCTTCAGCTTTTGACTTGTCTGGAGTATCAGCTTTGGCATTAATAGTAAAGACTTGTGATTGTTGTTGAGTAGTTACTGAAATACTTTTAGCAAGTTGCTTTGCGCTAACACTGTAAGCCTTACCTGAACGATCGATTACAGCTGGTTGAGCTTTTTTAATTAAGCGACGCGTACCGTCAGCTTCAGTTCTATATTTTGCTGGTTGAGCTTTTTTAACTACTCGAGTTGGATTTGCTAAACGGTCAGAAGCTTCTTGCAAGATTACGTGACTAGTTACGATATCTTTATAGGTAGTAACTAATTGCATATTAGCTTGTTGGGTAGCTAATGCCGCATTAGGATCATTATGTGCATTTCTTTGGTTAACTAAGACTTGTGCTGAAGAGGTATACTTTGGAGAAATGATAAAGCTGGCAACTCCCCAGCCGACAAGTGCTAAGCCTACGCTCCAAAGGATCAATGCCCAAATATGCTTACGGCAAATGCGAATTAATTGCGTTAAATCAATTGTATTTGTATTATTGTTTTGTTGTTCCATCAAACCTATCCTTAATTCATATTGTAGCCTGTATCATCCTTGGCTACTGTTACTTTTTGAAGTTCAAGATTTTCTCTTAATCGGTCAGATACGCGTTGGCGTTCCTTACGACTAATTACTTCGATTTCCATATTGCCAAACTTAGGGTTGTCAGTTGACTTACTTACACCTTGTGCGTGATCTGGAACCACATGATCAGTTGCTTTTCTGTAGTCCATTCCGATCTTGTACATTTGGTTCATTGTTAAGTCAGTTTGCATTTCGTCAGCAATTGAATTCAAGAACTTAGTATTAAGAAGAGTTGTTGGTGAAACAGATTTCTTAAGAAGTGCCATAACTACTCTTCTGTCACGATCTTGTCTACCATAGTCTTGACGTGGGTCGCCGTGTCTCAATTGTGAGAAGGCAAGGGCTTTTTTACCATTCATGTGGTAAGTCTTACCCTTTTCAAAGTGGTAACCCATGTTGTCAAAGGTAAGTGGAGAAGTTACATCAATTCCACCTACTTGATCGATAGCTTTCTTAAGACCACCCATGTTGATTAAGATATAACCATCAATTGGAACACTGTAATACTTATCAAGTGTCTTCATTGTTTGGCTTACTCCACCCAAAGTATAAGCTGAGTTGATCTTAGTTACGCCATATTGTTTAAAGTCAGGGAAGATTGCAGCGGAGTCACGCGGAATCGACATGATGTCGGTAGTGTTCTTTTTAGGGTTGATTGACATCATCATCATGGTGTCAGTTCTACCCTTCCAGTGACGACCCATTGCACCAGTATCAATACCCAATAGCAAGATATTGATTGGTTTCTTTTCTTGTAATAAAGTATCTAAATCTCGTCCCTTATTGCTCTTAGTCTTTTTAGCAACCGGTGTGTACATATTGTTGGTGGTATCACGTAAATTCTTGTACATCATTCCGGCAACAAAAATACCAGCAACAACGACTATACCGATCACAATCCAGAAGATTCGCCAAAATTTGCGACGACGTCTTCGGTGATGATGACGATGGTGATGTTGCTGGGTTTGATTTTGTTTATTATCTTCTGCCATACTCTATCCCCTTAGTTCAATAGTTTTTCAGAATCTCTATAATTATATATCGTTCTTGGTCGTTTGACCACCCCGTTAACCCTTTACATACAGAATAAAGTGTCAATTTTCAATTAAAACAAGGAAAATAAACACATTTTTTACAATTTCTTCCTTATTGTTATCGACTGTAATACAATTAAGTTACAAATTCACATAGAAAGCAGGCGAAAAAATGATCGATAATCGACCAAAAAAGACAAAAGCCTTCATCGCAGGCGTTAACTTAAATGACCCTAACTTTGACTATTATATGACTGAGCTTGCTGATTTAACTGAAGCAAATAATATGGAAGTTGTTGGCCGCGCTGAACAAAAAGCCGAGAATATTGTCGCTGGAACTTATTTTGGTGTTGGTAAAATTAACCAAATTAAGTCGATGGCTCAAGGACTCAAGGCTAAGGTGTTAGTTTTAAATGATGAATTGAGTCCAGTTCAAATCCGCAATTTGGAAAAAATGACCAAGTTACGCGTCATTGATCGAACCGAATTAATTTTGGAAATTTTTGCTAGTCGTGCCCGCACCAAGCAGGCCAAGCTTCAAGTGGCATTAGCTCGCTTACAATATGAGTTGCCACGTTTGCACCCGTCAGAGAATAACTTGGACCAGCAGCGCGGGGGCGGAATGAGCAACCGTGGTGCCGGTGAAACTAAGTTAGAATTAAATCGAAGAACAATTGGTAAGCAAATTTCTGCAATTAAGAAAGAACTCAAAGCCGTTGCGAGCCAAGAAGAGATTAAAGCTAGTCGCCGCAATCAAAGCCGCATCCCTAAAGTCGCTCTTGTCGGCTACACGAACGCGGGTAAATCCACGACAATGAACGGTTTACTCAAAGCCTTCGACCATGAAGGTAGCGACAAGCAAGTTTTTGTAAAAAATATGCTCTTTGCTACGCTGGATACTAGTGTACGTAAAATCGACATCGACAACAACAAAGGCTTTATCTTATCCGATACTGTTGGATTCATTTCTAAATTGCCTCACAACTTGGTTGAATCCTTTAAGGCGACTTTGCAAGAAGCACGCGATGCCGATTTACTGGTGAACGTCGTTGATTCATCTGATCCAAATATGATTCAGATGGTGCGCACCACCCAAAAAGTTTTGAATGAAATCAGCGCTGGCAACATCCCAATGATCACAGCTTACAACAAGGCAGATCGTACCGGCCGTAATTATCCACAAATCGAAGGCGATGACATCCTTTATTCTGCCACCGACGAGAAGTCGATTCGGATGTTGGCAGATTTGATTACTAAGCGCATTTTTGCTGGGTATGGCGAATTTGAATTGCTTTTGCCATTATCCGATGGAAAAGAATTGGCCTTTTTACACGAACATGCTCAAGTTAATAAGGAAGAATTCAAGGACGACGGCGTCCATGTGAGCGCCAATATTGCACCAAGCGATCAGGCAAGATTTAAGAAATTCATGATTGCAGAAAATGCATAAGAAAAAGGCAAGGATAAGTTCCGTGCCTTTCTTAGATAGCTAATTCAGGCTATAATTACTCCTGTGCTATAGAAGTTAATTACTTCGATAGTCAAGTCGGTAAATTAGCTTAGTGCTACTATCCCAGCGCAGGTCCAGTGCGCTGCCGATCAGCACTCAAACAAAAAGTTTCCGTATGGGAACACCTTCTCGTTATCAACTACCCTAGAATAAATTCTAGGGTTTGCAGCTCTCATCTATTTTTACTAGATAGCGGTTATAGCGTCTTGCGACTTCCGCCTCCGAGGCTGCATCGTCGGGCAGTTGACAATACCCGTTTACCTGCCAAGTTTACTCGGCAGATCTTAATTTAGTAAATTTAGGTATTTTAACACCTTTGTGGTACTGGTCTCCTAAAAACTGGATATTCATGGCCGCTAGGCGATCGTCATTGGATTTGTAGCCACACTTATCACAAATGTAGAGGTGCAACTCATGGTTGCGGTTCTCCTTGCGGATTCTTCCGCACTTAGGACAGCGCTGGCTGGTAAATCTTGGAGAAACTTTGACTACAGTTGAAGAATTCAAATTAGCCTTGTAAGCTAAAAACTGCTCAAACTGGTAAAAAGTCCAAGAAACCATTTCATAGCGACGCTTTTTGGCAGCTTTCTCAGTCGCAAAGCGGACATTGGTTAAGTCTTCTAAAGCAAAGATAGTATTGGGACCGTAATGATCAACGAGTGTCTTGGTAAGGCGATGATTAACATCGCTTATAAAACGGTTCTCTCGCTGACCGATCTTTTTAAGTCTTCGCTTGGCAGACTTAGTGCCTTTGGCTTGAAGCTGAGCACGGAGTTTCTTATATTTGCGCCTGGTGCGCAATACTTTTTGTCCGCTGCAAAGCAGAGTCTGGCCCTGTTCGTCATAGCAGGCAGCCAAAAAGCGCAGACCGCGATCAATCCCAACGATGTGCTGCGTCTGCTTTAATTCATATTCAGAAAAGGACGTGGTCGCACTAAGGTGGATATACCAATTATTTTTGAACTGAAGCAGCTTAATTGAGCCAAACTTCCAGTGGCTAGAATCAAGATACTGGTCGAAATTTTTGCAGACAAAATCAACTTTCTTTCTCCCCATTAAGGTATTCAAAGAAAGCTGGGTGCTTGTATTTAAATAAGACCAGTCGCGATTGCGCTGAAGATCAAGCTGAAGACGCTTAAACTTAACTGGACGCCAAAGCCAAGTGAGATCACGCGGAATCTGCGACCAGATAGCATGGCCCTGCGCATCTTTTTCGCCAGTATTATAGCGAAACGGTGTTTGCTTTAATTGGGTTTTGATGGTTCTATAGCGAGCAACAACATTTCTGATAACCGATTGAGCCATTTGACTTTTAAGTCCAAACAGGTCTCTCAAATCATGATAAAGGACATGATTTAACCGAGAAAACCGAAACTCAAAATCATGGTCAAAAACATACTGCGAGACGAAATTGCAGGCATCTCTGTATGCAGTCATGGTCTTTATAAAAGCGTGTTCAGTCTCATCATCAATATTAAGGAGCTTGGCTTTAATCGTTACTGCCTGATCCAAATTATTCACCTCCAAACAAGCGTTTGAAAATGATTATATCATAGAAATTAGAGGAGAAAAAGACAAAATATAAAAAGGCTGAAAGTGCAATTCCTCCCCGGATTAAAATCCGGGGTATCCTTGCTTAATCAGCCTAGAAGGAGAAATCAATGAATTAGGTGGGTGAAATTTCTGACCTGCACTATCAAAAAGTATAACAAACGAAAATGCACCTGAATAGCTTTTTAAGCTGGTAGGTGTATTTTTGTTTTTCTAAAATAAAAGTTGGACTACAATTAACTTAACTAGATTTTAGAAAGATATAGATGATGGAAATTAAACATTTAAAAATCACAATGTTGGTGGCTCTAGTTTCTTGTACATTCTTCCTGGCACCCACACAAGTCAATGCCGCTAATTACAGCAAAAGCGAAGCCAAGCAGGTACGGTATTTTCAGAACCGTTACAAAAAGCTCAGCAAAAAGGTCTATGATGAAAATAATTTATACACAGTTGAACCTAATTTTGCCGAGCCATTCAATCCAGGCCAGTTAAAGGCTGCTTACATTACGACATCGATGGACTATGTTAATTACTATCGCAAGCTCTGTGGCCTTCCCAGCGAAAGCAATAATGATAAAGTGAATCGCGATGCTCAAATCGGGGCGAGTGCCTTAGCCGCCATCAATGCTAAGACATCCCTCACTGCCCACGGTCTTCTTGGCTACACACGCCCTTATTACATCAGCGAGGACGAATGGAATACTGCTGAAGACGCAACTTTAGGCAATATCAACTTTCTTGAAAGTGACACCGGTGCCAGCGCTGGAGAAATCGTGACTGATTTAATCAAAGACGATAACAACCTCGATGGCAGTGGTAATACTGGTCATCGGGCCCTAATTTTATCTGCGCGCGCAACTCGCATGGGAATTGGCGCAGCTTACGGTAGTTCCAATAAGAAGTTTTATTCAGTTCAAAATGGGGTTTTTGCAGATGATATCTTGCGTCCAGCTGTTAAAGATGTGGTTGCTTTCCCAAGCAGTGACGTTTTTCCCTATGAACTATTAGACAGCGACACTCCTTGGTCGATTTACTTTGCCAAGCGACATTTAACGCGCCAGCCTAAAATCTACGTGACTGATCTCACCACTAATAAGAAAAAGCGCGCCATTCACGTGCGCAACTATGGCACCGACTACTTTGGCGACGGCTACACAAGTGCGATCAGCTTTGATCCTAATATTTCTCTGATCAATACCCATAAATATAAGGTAGAAATCCGCGGTGTAACATCATATTCATTTCGCTTATTTAGGCAAAAGGATACTTTAAAAAGTCCTAAAAAAGTTGTTCACAAAACCACTCAACATAGTAAATAAGGAATCGCTTCAACGATTCCTTATTTTTGTACACAAATAATCTTCAAAATTCACTAGCTTTTGTATGCGTTTTCATTTATAGTGAGACTATAACAGTAACTTAATCAAATTAGGAGGATTTTTGCGAATGACTTATTATTACAATGGTTTTCCACAAAGTGAACATGATGAAAAGCTAAACTTAATCAATGTTGATCAACTTGAAGAAGACGCTAAAAGAGTTATCCCTGAAGGAGCATACTATTATATCGCTTCAGGAGCAGAAAACGAGTGGACCTGGCGCAACAACACCGCTGCCTTCAATCATTATCAAATTGTGCCCCGGGCTTTAACTGATATGGAAGATCCCCAACTTGACACCGAATTCATGGGAATAAAGTTAAAGACTCCTGTAATGATTGCTCCAATTGCTTGTCATGGAATCGCCCATAAAGACGCAGAAGTCGCCACGCAAAAAGGTGCCGCGGCAGCTGGTGCTCTATTTTCTTCAAGTACTTATGCTAACAAGAGCGTAGAAGATATTGCGGCAGCCGCACCTGACGCACCAAGATTTTTCCAGCTTTATTTAAGTAAAGATTGGAATTTCAACAAGATGGTTTTTGATGCAGTCAAAAAAGCTGGCTATAAGGCTATCATGTTGACTGTCGATGCATTGGTATCCGGCTATCGTGAAGCCAACTTGCGGACACAATTCACCTACCCCGTCCCTCTTGACTTCTTTAATCGTTATTTGGGCGCTAAAGGTGAAGGACAAAGTGTAGCCCAAATGTACGCGGCTTCTGCCCAAAAGATTGGCCCCAAGGATGTAGCTCGCATTAAAGAAGAAAGCCGGCCTTCCTATCTTTATTAAAGGAATCACTTGTGTGGAAGATGCTTATAAAGCTCTGGGAGCTGGGGCCGATGGAATTTATGTAACCAATCACGGTGGGCGGGAAATTGACGGTTCACCTGCGACAATTGACGTTTTACCTGACATCGCTAAAGCAGTTAACCACCGCGTCCCAATTATTTTCGATTCTGGCATTCGTCGTGGTTCTCATGTCTTTAAAGCTTTAGCCCTGGGTGCAGACTTAGTCGCAATCGGTCGTCCCTACCTTTATGGATTAGCTTTAGGTGGGGCAAAAGGCGTTGAATCTGTGATCGAACAATACAATAAAGAACTTAAAATCGACATGCAATTAACTGGCTGCAAGACCATTGATGATGTCAAAAAGGCAAAGATTATGCACATTAACTACACCGCAGATAATTTACCTTCTAATACTGATCCTTCTCGAATGAAACCTTATCCCGTAACTAGCGAAAATCAACCACAAGAAGATTTAGACGCAACCTCTGGCGCATCCCACCACTAAAAATTTTCACTCATACAAAAAGGCATCTGAAAACCCAGATGTCTTTTTTGTTTCACAAAACTCTTTTAGCAATGGTTGGATAGTAATATGTTGTAAGTTTTTGCAAAGCAACACCTTGGTCTGGCGTTGCGGCACTGACATATTGATCATTGCCCACATAAATTGCCACGTGATATGGCGAGGTAATTGATCCCCAATAAATCAAATCGCCAGGTTTTAATTGATCCATTGGGACAGTTTGACCTACTCTTACTTGATCGGCCGTAACTCGCGGCATGTTCACGCCAGCTGCATGACCATAGACATATTGAACTAAGCCTGAACAATCATAGTTATCCGGTCCTACACCACCCCAAATATATGGTTTGCCAACTTGTTGTTTAGCTAAACTCACAATGGCATTCAACTTAGTTGCTGTTGAGACCGAAGGTGCTTGTTGTGAAGCAGGTTTTTGAGCTGGTGTAGATGCCTTATTAAGCTTATTGAGAGTATTAGTAACAATACTTTTAGCCTTTTTAATTTTATTAGTTTTTTTAACCGTGTTTTTTAAAGCTGTAGGCTTAGTTGGTGCGGCTACTTTATCATTCTTTTTAACTTCAGGCTTTTGAGCTTGTGCTTGATCATCAGCCTTTTTTTCTGCAGTCTTTTTCTTTTTAACAGCTACATTTTTTGCAGTTTTATCTAAAATTTGAACTACCGGATTTTTAGTTTTCTTAGGCTTCTTAGTTTTTGCTGGTTTCGGATTTTCAATATCTTCAGTATACCGAGCTTCAATCCATTCCCGCGTCCCGACCTTATACCAAAGATTTCCTGATTTATCGATTGCAGTTTGAGCAATATTCCATTCAGTACCATCCTTAGCACGAAAGCCCATAAATTGTCCATTATTATAATTAGTCCAAATTCTAACACCCTGACCAGGCAAATATTTAATTCTTACCCTCTTAATTGCCGTCTTAAAGCTTGAGGCCGAAACCGTCTTCACAGACGTTGCCGCAGAAAGACCCGTAACTGTTAAAGCAGCTGCAGCTCCAATTTTAAAAAAATTATGTGACATATATAATCCCCTTTGGTAGCGAAAAATGGTCACAAAGAACCATCTATATCTCTCACTTAAAAATCTTACACTTCCTATTTTAAAGACTTAGCAATTACAAATCCATTACAAGGGTAAAGAAATTCTGTAAATTTTTGGCTTTATATTAAGAATTAGCAGCCTTTTACAGAGAAGCTTAAATTTGCGCACTAAAAAAGCAGCTAGAGAATACTCTCTAACTACTAATTTTTAAAATTTCTGTTGATTTTATTATTTCAAAATTCTACGTGCAGTAGATGGGTAGAAGTAGCCACTAAGAGCTTGCATCTTTACCCCTTCGCTTGGGGTTGCGGCGTGAACATATTGACCATTACCTACGTAAATACCTACGTGGTATGGAGCACTTGCAGAACCCCAGAATAACAAGTCACCTGGTTGTAAATTGTTTAAGGAAACAGCCTTACCTTGATTTACTTGAGTATAAGTAGTGCGTGAAATATCAATTCCAGCTGCATTATTATAAATATATTGGGTAAGACCTGAACAGTCGAAACCAGCAGGAGTAGTACCGCCCCAAACGTAATTCTTGCCTACTTGAGCTTTAGCAAGAGCTACAATTGCGGATGCACTACTTGAAGCTTGCTTTGATGTCTTTTTAACTTGTGAAGTTTTAGAAGTTGCTTCGCTATTTTGATTTTGAGTTGTGATAGTTAAATTAGTTTTCTTAGTAGCTTTTTTCTTCTTAGGTTTAGAAATAGTACCAGTGGCTTTTACTGCTTGATTAGCACTTACTTTCTTAGCCTTAGCAGATTTAGCATTGATAGCGTAGCGACCTTCGATCCATTGATGATCATCTAGTTTATACCAAGTATTACCATCTTGATCTTTCTTAGTTTCAAGCACTTCGTAGGTTTCACCATGCATAGCGCGTTTACCAGTAAAATGGCCATTCTTATAACTTGACCAAATATTCACGCCATAACCTGGAATATAGTTAACCTTGATGCGCCAAACAGCAGCCTGTACATGTTGAACAGAACTTGTCTTAACTGCATTAATTCCAGTAACTCCCACAGCAGTCAATGCAGCAGCTGCTGTAATCTTCACTAAGTTAGTCTTAATTTTCAAAATTCAGTTTCCTCTGTAATATTGCTTAATTAATAAGAAAATGTTCTTTAAGCATAATCTATACCTAATCCTCTTAACGACTATATGATACACGCACTATATTACAAAATCGTTACAGAAATAATACGAGCACACAAAAAAACACTCAAGATCAAACTTGAGCGTTTAATTTATTATTGAAAGAGAATTAGAACTTTAATTATAAAACTCTCTTAGCTGCTGATGGGTAGAAGTAGCCTGATAAAGCTTGCTTACGAACACCTTGTGAAGGAGTTGCAGCGTGAACATATTGACCGTTACCTACGTAAATACCTACGTGGTATGGAGCACTTGCAGAACCCCAGAATAACAAGTCACCCTTCTTCAAGTGACTCAATGAAACACGTTTACCAACATTTACTTGTGAGTAAGTAGTTCTTGGCAAAGTCTTCTTACCAGCATTTCTGTAAACGTATTGTACTAAACCTGAGCAGTCAAATGCGTAAGGACCAGTAGCACCATAGACGTAGCTCTTACCAACTTGCTTTTTAGCAAGCTTAACAATTGCGTTTAACTTCTTAGTCTTTGCTGAAGTAGTCTTAGCTTTCTTAACTGGTGCAGCAATTTCAGGTGTAACTGCGTTAGTAGTATTCTTGTCAACTTGACTTGAGTCAACAGTGTCAGCTTGTGCTGTTTGAACTGGAACATTAACTACTGAAATTCCAGTAAAGAACACTGATAAAACTGCTGTAAACTTAACTAAACTTGACTTAAAATTCAAAATTAATTCTCTCCCTATAACATTTACTAATTTTTTTAAAATTTAATTTACTTTTTTTAAAGGATCGCCGATTTTTTAGTAATTTCTTAAATCAGCTGACGGTTTATATCATACCTAGCTAATGTTACATGAATGTTTCAAAAAAACTACCATCCCGTTAAGAAACATGTAAAGGAAGAACTAAATCTGTAAAAAAAGGAATCATTAATTTTGCTTAAGCTTTGTTACTATCGTGTTTAAATCGCTTTCAGTTTCATTCCATTTATCATTTAACAAAATGTGCGCTGTTTGCTTCAAATCTTCTGGCAATCGATTTAATTCACTCCCAGACAGACGTTTTTTGACCATTTCCTTACTATCCCCACGGTTAATTAAACGCTCACGCAACTCATCCATGGTGGAAGTTGTCACATAAAGAAAATAAACTTGCTCAGGATCAAGTTTGGACAAATATGACTTCACTCCTTGAATATCAACTATTAAAGAAACGATGTCATGCTTTTTCCACATGGCTTCCAAGGCCTCTTTACTTGAGCCATATTGGTAGTTGCCATATTTTATATGTTCAAAGAAGTGCAACTTATTGAAGCTTTCATTTGTTTCAAAAAAGTAGCTTTCTTTGTCGACTTCACCCTCTCGTTTAGGACGCGTAGTATGAGTAATCACCCGAGGGATGCCATATTCACGCTCTAAATAATTTGAAATCGTTGTCTTTCCTGCCCCACTTGGTCCGGCGATCAAAATAATTTTCTTCATTTTTGAGTATACTTCCCTTGAAAACTTATAATTAATGTAATAACATTCTACTATTGTATAAAAGAAAAGTGGAAGGAGAAAAATTTCACTATGAAAAAAGCAGATGTAAAAGTTGGCGCAATTGTTGGCGGCAAGTCAGAAGAAGAACTTAAGAAGCCATTTTTAGGTAAAGTAGAAAAAATCTACGAAAATTCCGCTCTTTTAGCTATTACTTCATATGACCCAGTTGACGAAACTGCCATCAGCGACTTAAATAATAAGATTGTTGTTAACTTCAAAAACTTAAAGAGTGCTCGCAGCTTGAAGAACTCTAAGACTGCCGCAACTAACGAAGTTAAGATCGAAAAGATGAAGAAAGTTGCTAAAAAAGACGACGATAAGAAAGAAAAGTAATTTTCGAATTAGACTAAGAATTTATATCTTAGTCTTTTTTTTTCGTCTTTTTTTTCCTAAAATAAGGCGAGTAGTTTTGAAAGAGGATAACTTTAACAATGAAAGAAAAAACAAGAACTGCCTTATTTTGGTTCATACTTATTCAGCCATTTTTAGACCTTTATTGGCTCTATAATGGTAAGCTAGCCACGATTTTGCCATTCACACTACCGACAATCATTAGAATTTTAGCAGTGGGAATCTTAATCGGGATGTTTTTCAGTAAAAAAGACTCCTGGCAAAAGCTTAATAAGCAGAAATGGTTGATTGCCTATCTAATTTTGCTAGTTGTGTATTCAATCTTTCACTTATTACATGTGCGCCACTTTAATAGCGTCAATCCGAATGATTACAACTATTCCACCATCAGTGAAATTTTTTATTTAATTAGAATGTTTCTTCCACTCAGCGTAATTTACTTTACCCGTGAGTTGGAATTTACTCAAGAAGATTTTAAAAAAGTGATTATGGGATTGTCGGGATTATTTTCCTTTACAATCGTCATCAGTAATTTATTTTTAATTTCGCTAAGATCTTATGGCGACGGTTTTATTTCAGCAAATGTTTTTGAGTGGTTTTTTAATCAAAATATTGGCTATTCTCATATTGCTTCTAAAGGATTTTTCAATTTTGCCAATATGGTTAGCGCGATTTTGTTTATGTTGCTTCCGCTAATGCTTTACTTTATGTTTAAGGAATTCAACTGGAAAATCGTTACTTTAAACGCAGTTCAAGCCTTAGCCATGCTAGAAATTGGGACTAAAGTGGCGGCGATTGGTTTAATCGCGGGAATCATCATCACCCTTTTGATTTACTTTATTCATCGCTTTTTGATAAAAAATGTACATAAAAATACACAGGCTGTTCTGGCAGCTTTAATCATTGAAATTGCATCCCTGGCAATTCTTCCTTTCAGCCCTGCAATTCAGCGTTACAACTATGAAATTTACTTAGCTCATCAATCTGACCATGAATTAAAAGATGAAACTAAAGAACTTGAAACTGGTCTAAAGAAGTATCCTCAAGGTAAAAAGCGTCAGGAATTCTTACGGACATTTATTAAAGAAAATTACCATTCATACGCACTAAACGAAAAATTCGTTACGAAGAGTTATTCATATCAATATGATCCCGAATTCTGGCTATCTATTATGAAACAACCCGGTGAAACGCGAATGCAGAATCGCTATCTTGAACGCGCTATGCTCGATAAAGTGGTCGCTACTAACAACAATAAGCTTGATAAGTTCATGGGTATTTCTTACACGCGTGAAACTAATATCTTCAATTTAGAGCGTGATTTCACTTCACAAATTTATTCCTTAGGATGGTTTGGCATGATTTTGTTTATTGGCCCTTATGTTGCTATCTTGGCCTATGGAATCTTGAAGTGGATCTTAAACAAAAACAAACGCACTTATCTAATTACATCTATCTTAACTGCGATGGTTTTCATGTTAGCAGCTGCTTTTTCTTCAGGAAACGTAATGGACTTTTTAACGGCAAGTTTCATCTTGGCATTTGTTAGTGGATTTTTGTTGAAAGAATTTGCTGGTGAGTCAAGAACACAAAGATTATTCAAATAAAAAAGACGATCCGAAGATCGTCTTTTTTATATTTTTAACTACGTTTTTGTTTAACAAAAGTTGAATCAGGAATTCGAATCAAGTAATACTGCGTCGCAATTCTTCCTGCATGCATTCCAATTCCATTTTGCCAGTTCTTCTCGTAGCGTGCTGTGTAGATTGCCACATATGCTCTTTGATACTTTTCATCCATTTGTTTCAATTTCTTCAATTCGTATGGAATCTTTTCTGCATTAACGCTCATCGGATTATTGCCATAAGATACGGTCGCATAATCGCTGGAGACAGTAATTTTACTACCAGCGCGGTAATAAGTATAAGTTTGAGAACCGTTCTTTTTCTTAGAAGAATTGATGGTCACATAACTTGAATTCCCTGAGCCAGTGTTCATAATCAAAGGTTCATATTTCACACTGGAAGTAATGCGGCTTGTATCATCGAGGTTAGGGTTATCCAGCGCTGTCTGATTAAACAGCCATAGGGCAGCCACAATAAAAATTACAATTTCAACCACGTCTAAAATAAAGTTCGGCCAATTAAAGCGTTGGTGTTTCTTAATAATCATTTCGATTCGTCTACGGCGAATATTTTGAATGATAAACACTAAATAAAGGATAACAATGACCCATAATAAAATCCCGAGCAAGTTCCAACTAATCATATTGACTGCCCCTTTCTATGGTTTTAATTATATGGTTTTTTTCCTAACTAAACAATTGAAACATGACCAATGAAGTGGGAGAATGAACTTGTGATAGTTTATATTTAGGAAAAATTATGGTAGCAATAGCATTTTATTCAATTACTGGGCAAACTAAGAAATTTGTTGTCAAGACAGGCTTAGAGGCCCATGAAATCGACGATGCGTGGCCACAATATGATATGGGAGAAGACTACATTCTTATTACACCTTCCTATCAGGATT